>DATJLB010000258.1:0-7733 GCA_035490915.1 Geobacteraceae bacterium | reverse complement strand
GGCGAGATTGTACTGAGCCGCGGGATGCCCCGATTCGGCAGCCTTCCGGTACCATTTGGCTGATTCCTTCCGGTCGTATTCAACCCCTTCTCCCTTGGCATACATCACACCGAGATCGTATTGCGCCGTGACATACCCCTGATCGGCCGACTTGCGGAACCAGTTTGCCGCCTCCCGCCTGTCCTGTTTGACGCCGTTGCCGACAAAGTACATAAGACCGAGGTTGAACTGGGCCTCGGGGCTGCCATCGTTCTTGAACTCGCGAAAAGCTGTGGCGTAATCCCCTTCGCCATATGCCCGCATCGCCGCGTCGAAGTCTGCCAACGCAGGCGACGAGACGCCGGCAACGAATGATATCCCCACCAAAAATCCTGCCACGCTCCGTTTCACCATGACATGCTCCTTCAACGCGAAGTGAAATCTCCCTTCGGCGCAAATTCTGCCGTAAATCCCGCGAATTGAGTCCAGCCCTTTGTAACAGGATACCTCATCCTTGTCAAGAAAGGGGATTTGATCTTGACATACTGTCCATAATGCCCTAGAGATAGTCTATCATTCTCATGCAGCCGGGACAGCAAGCCGTTGAATCCTTCCCAGCTGCCGATTCCAGGTATGCTTGCGATTCCGAAAAATAAACGATTCCTCTTTTACGCACTACTCGCACTGTTTCTCGTGATTACCCCCCTGGCAGGCTTCGGCATCTTCATAGCCACCCCTGCCGGTGACGGCAAGAACGTCCGACTCTTCGATTTTTCCGGCGGTTCATCCCTGAAAAAGCTCGCCGGCGAGCTGGAAGGCGCGAAGATCATTTCCAACGCCCGTCTGTTTGTGCTCTATGCCCGACTGAAGGGTGCCGATGCCAAGGTAAAGGCGGGTAGCTACCAGTTCAACGACGGATTACCCCCCTCCGAGATCCTGCGCAGGATGGTGGCGGGTGAAATATTCGCCGCCCGGTTTGCCGTGCCGGAAGGATATTCCGTCTACCAGGTTGCCGAACTCCTCGAAAGCAAGGGGATCTTCAAGAAGGAGCCGTTCCTGAAGCAATGCTTTAACCGGGCGCTGCTCAAGGAACTCGGCATCAGTGGCAAAAGCGTGGAAGGGTACCTCTATCCATCCACCTATACGATTCCGCCGACCATGGACGAAGCTGGGCTGATTCGAACCATGGTGGGACAGTTCGACAAGGTTTACAGCCAGAGATTTGACGGGCGGGTACAGTCGCTCCGTGTCTCGACCGCCAGCGTCGTTACTCTCGCATCGATGATCGAAAAGGAAGCCGTTGTTCCGACCGAGCGCCCCCTGATCGCATCGGTGTTCAAAAACCGGCTGAACAAGGGGATGCCGCTCCAGAGCGATCCGACCGCACTTTACGGGGTACGGGCATTTGGCGGCAAGGTGTCCAAGCAGGATATCGGGCGCAGCACCCCTTATAATACATACCTGATCAAGGGGCTCCCTCCCGGTCCCATCGGAAACCCCGGGAGCGAAGCCATTGAGGCCGCCCTGTCACCGGCTGCCACCGGCTATTTCTATTTCGTGGCAAAGAAAGACGGTACCCACTACTTTTCCAGAACCCTGGATGAGCACAATCGGGCCGTCCACACATACCTGAGGTAGCAACCGCAGGCTGCTGAAAAACGTCGCGAGGAAGCCGGGATGCACGGCGCAAGCGAAAAAGGGAGCGAGGCGTAGTACCCACAGGGCATAAACAGCGCTACGTCGAGCTTCCGAGTGAGCGGCACACTCGTGCAGCGAGTGGACCGCTCATGCGCCCCGAAGGGGTCGGCCGGAGGCCGAATCAGCACCGCAGACCGGCCCCGCAGCAGCTTTTCAACAGCCTGCTAGGGAACGGGGGGAGACCGTGACCGCCCGAATCTTGCTGGCAGAAGACAATGAATCTCTTGCTCTCGTTCTGCAGAAGTTCCTTTCCGGACAGGGATTCGACGTTGTCGTGGCAAAAACCGGCCTGGAAGCCTTGCAGGCACTGGGGGGGGAAAGCTTCGGTCTCCTGGTCCTCGACCTGAAGCTTCCCGTCCTGAGCGGCGTTGACCTCCTCAAAAAGCTCCGCGAGTCTCCCCGCTGGAGATCCCTGCCGATAATCGTCATGAGCGGGGTCTACAAGGGGGAGAAATACGCCGAGGCCGCACGCCGCCTCGGCATATCCCAGTACCTCGAAAAGCCGTTCACCCAAAAAGCCTTCATCGATGCCATCCAGGCGGTACTTTCCGAGCCGGCCCTCTGGCAACCTGCCGGCCTGTTCGAACTGCTCGCAACCCTGTACAATGGCGGCAAAAGCGGTGTACTCTCCCTAGCCAGCGGCCTCCAGATATCCTTTGTCAATGGGGAGCCCTGCTCCTTCCTGTCCCGGGGAAGAGAGGAGTTCCCCTCTTACCTGGCGGCCCGGGGAAAAATCGGCCTCTCAGATCTCAGACAGTTCGTCGAAAGCGGCGAGACGCGTCTCTTCCTCACCCAGGTTGGGCTCTTGACGTATGACGAACTCGGAGAAGAGTCGCGCCTCTTCCTGACCAAAAAGCTGGCAGAGGCGCTGGCAGCCGACACCAAGGCCGAATTCACCAGCGGCCATCCCGCTGCCGAATCACCGCTGGTTCCTTTGTCGTTGCCCCGTCTGATGTACGAGACCTCCAAAAACCATCCATTCTCCTTCGACAGCAACCTTGCCTCCCGGTTTGGCGCCTGCTACCCTGCCCGCACCCCCCTGTACTTCCGGCGGACTAACTTGACCATCATGCGCCGGGAAGACATCGAGCTCCTCGAACTGATCAACGGCTCCAGGACCCTCGACGAAATCCTTGCCGGCGGGAACTCCGCCAAAGATGCAGCGGTTTTGTTCCGGTTCCTCCTCGCACTCGGCATGATCGAGTTCCACGACACCCCCACGGCCGATGCGTCCCCTGATTTCCCCCAGAAAAACCTGTTCAACCGCCCCCTGGAAGAATTAACCACGGCGGAGGAACCGTCAGTCGGCTTCGAAGACCTCGTGGACGAGGTGTCCGACACAGTAGAACTCGCCGTCGGCGAAACAGGGGTGGGGGCGCCTCTCTCCAACGACGAGATCGGTTTCGAGCAGGTCGTTCAGCGTGATTACGCCTCCATCAAGGACAAGAACTACTACGAGCTCTTCGGCCTCACCCCCGCCACCTTCAGCTTCAACGCCCTGAAGGAGTCTTATTTCGGAAAGACCCGCCAGTACTCCCCCGATAAATTCATGGAACTGTCGGGAGGGACCCTGGATCTCGCCCAGGAAGTGCTCTCCCTTTATGCCGATGCCTACAGTACCCTGTCGAACGTTGTGGCCAAGGAGCGGTACGACGAAATGCTCAACGATGGGAAGACGCTCGGTCTCGACGGTAAGCAGGACGACAAGCTCCAGGCGAGGATTCAGTTTCAATCGGGGAGTGTCTTTCTGGAAATGGAAGAGTATGACAACGCAGAAAAGGCCCTTCAGGAAGCCTATACCCTGGAGCCGGACAATGCCATGCACTGCGCCATGCTCGCCTGGACGATCTACCGGAATCCCGCCAACAAAGACTCCCGGAGAGCCCTGGAAAAGGCGCGAACGTTGCTCGGCAAATCCCTCCAGTACGGCAAGAGCGCCGAGGCCTTTGCCTTTCGGGGTTGGATGCTTCTCGACGAAGGACGCGAAGGACTGGCCGAAGGTGAATTCCTTAAGGCACTGAAGCTCAACCCACGGGAAACTCACGCCCTCAAAGGAATGAAGCTGATCGAAGAAAAACGGGAAAACGAGAATAGGGGGTTGTTCAGGAAGATCTTCAGGTAATCCACGGTACGCCCCCCGTTAATACCGGTTCCCTTCTTCTCTCCTGACTGCCCGACGCGCAATCAAAAAAGCCACGGGAACTATCCCGTGGCTCGTCCACCTGCGCATAAAGATGGCGCTGTCAAGAGAAGCTTTATACCAATTTGTCGGTGGTGACATCATAGAGTTACATGATACGCCCGTTTGTAACGGCCGCACCATCCAACGGCGCTCTTCCGTCACCCCTTTTTCAAGCGGTCATCAACGCGCCTGACAAATAGTAAAGAACGCTTTCGCGTTATCTCCGCAGCGCCAAGCCCTTACCAGCTCCAAGGTACCGTAACAAACTCTCTGAGTAACCGTCCTCTGTCTCGCCAGCATATCCCGGGAAGGCGCTTCAGGCGTCCTTCTCTCAAGTGAAGAGGGCTTGCACACCACGCCTGGACCCGAAACCATTCCTTTTTAATGATCGACAGGTTGCTCCACCGCTTTTACCTGTACCCCAGAGCATTTTTTCAGAGAACATCCCCTTCTTTACTTTTATTGTATCCCCAACCTTAAAAGATGTCAACTTTATGGGGCTGGACGAGGCCGGGCACACCGACTTTTGACACCCGGTCCAACACGGGTAGAATTGATACACGGACAGACCGAAGGTAAAGACTGCCGGAGGTACGAGATGGAGACGCAGATAAGTCGTGACGAGTTGAAGGAAAAAATCAGCAAGAGGAGCAGATTTATGCTCATTGAGGCGCTCCCCTCCTTCATGTACAACCAGGGACACCTGCCCGGGGCGCAGAATATACCCCCCGACCAGGTGGCGGAACTGGCGCCGAAGGTGGCACCCGACAAGAGCGTGGAGGTCGTCGTCTACTGCAGTGGCCCCACCTGAAGCGCGTCGGAGCGCGTCGCCCGTGATCTGGCGGCGCTCGGCTACGAAAAGGTTGCGGTCTACCATGGCGGAAAGCAGGAGTGGACCGCCGCCGGACTTCCCCTCGAAGCGGGAGAGGAGGGAGCAGAATGAACTCCAACATCGATACAGGAGGAAGCCATGGAAGATACCATCCGCGGCCTGTCGGCACGGCACTGCAAGCCATGCGAGGGGGGAACGCCTCCGCTCGGCAACGATGAGACAAAGCGCCTCCTGGCCGCGCTCCAAGGGTGGGAACTGGCCGACGGGTCGATTTCGAAACGCTTCGAATTCAAGAATTACTACCAGACCATCGCCTTCGTCAACGCGGTGGCATGGGTCGCCCACAACGAGGACCACCACCCCGACCTGGAGGTGTCGTACCGGTTCTGCCGTGTCCGGTACTCGACCCACGCGATCGGAGGGTTGTCTGAAAACGACTTCATCTGCGCTGACAAGGTGGATGCGCTCGTCTCGCCTTGATGAATGCCGGATCATTTTGCCCATCCTTGCCAATCCCGCACTACCTGGTAGTCTTTAAGACAAGCGCGCCAGAATGGAGCCAGTGAAGCATCATCGTGCGAGGAGGATGCTATGCCACACTATACCTACCTGATCGTCGGCGGGGGGATGGCTGCGGACGCGGCGGCCAAAGGGATCCGTGAAGTGGACAAGAGCGGCTCCATCGCCATCGTCGGCGCCGAGCCCCATCCTCCCTATGCGCGCCCCCCCCTCTCCAAGAAGCTCTGGCAGGGAAAGCCGTTCGACAGCATCTGGCGCGGCACGGAGGAACTCGGGGTCGATATGTACTGCGGCCGCCGGGTAACGGCACTCGACCCTGCAAGGCGCGAGGTGCGGGACGACCATGGGGAGACCTACGGCTACGACCGGCTCCTCCTCGCCACCGGCGGAACCCCTCGCCGGCTCCCCTTCGGCGGCAAGGAGATCATCTACTTCCGCACCGTCGACGACTACCGGCGGTTGCGGACGCTGACAGAGCAGGGAAAGCGGTTCGTGGTGATCGGCGGCGGCTTCATTGGCTCTGAGCTTGCCGCAGCCCTCGCCATGAATGGCGGTGAAGTGACCATGCTCTTCCCGGAGGAGGCGATCTGCAGCCGGGTCTTCCCCCCCGACATGGCCGCGTTCCTGAACGGCTTTTACCGGGAGAAGGGGGTGGAGGTCCTCGCCGGCGAGACGGCAACCGACGTCCAGCGGGATGGGGAAAGTCTCGCGGTAACAACCGGCGACGGCCGCACCCTCGCGGTGGACGGGGTGGTGGCGGGCCTCGGCATCATCCCTGAAACGGAACTGGCTCGTCTGGCAGGCCTCCCGGTGGAGGACGGCATAACCGTGGATGAGCAGCTCCGGGCGGACCGACCGGACATCTTCGCCGCCGGCGACGCGGCATCGTTTTACAACCCGCTCCTTGGGCGGCGGATCAGGGTGGAGCACGAGGACAACGCCCTCACCATGGGTCGCCAGGCAGGACGGAACATGGCAGGGGCAGCAGAGCCGTACCACCACCTACCCTTCTTCTACTCGGACCTGTTCGAACTCGGCTACGAGGCGGTGGGAGAGCTGGACGGCCGGCTCGAGACCGTGACCGACTGGAAGAGTCCGTACCGCGAAGGGGTGGTCTATTACCTGCGGGAGGGGCGGATATCCGGTGTGCTCCTCTGGAACGTCTGGGAGCAGGTGGACGCCGCCCGGCGTCTGATGGCGGAGCCGGGACCGTTCACCGCCGAGAACCTGAAGGGGCGACTGCCCGCCTGACCTGCTCTGCCAGACATGTCATGCAATGAAGGAGGTTGAGATGTCGGAAACGCACGATCCGAACAACGGCGACTATAGCGGGGTGATGGAGTTGCGTCACCGCAGGATCACCGAAGAGCAGCGCGCCCGGTTCGAGGGGTACGCGGCCGAGATCATGGAAGCGCTCGGACTGAAGCTCGACACGCCCGCCACGAGGGAAACCCCGGCCCGCTTTCTCCAGGCACTGATCGACAGCACCCAGGGGTACGACGGTGACCCGAAACTGATCAAGGCGTTCGAAACTGAGTGCCGCGGCGGCTCCGACTGCCTCCTGAGCCAGGTGATCGAAGGGCCGATCACCTTCTTCTCCCTCTGCGAACACCACGCTCTCCCCTTCTTCGGCCGCGCCTGGGTCGGCTACATCCCCCACGAGCACATCTTCGGCATCTCCAAGCTGAACCGGCTCGTCCACCTCTACACCATGCGGTTTGCCGTCCAGGAGCGGATCGGCAGACAAATCGCCGACACCCTGGAGGCGATCCTCTTCCCCCACGGCGTGGCGGTCTACCTGGAGGCACAGCACCTCTGCGTCGAGATGCGCGGGGTGAAGGAGAAGGGGCATACCACCCGGACCACGCACTGGCGAGGAAACTACGAAAAGGACCCGGAGTTGCGGCGGGAATTCCTCGCCGCCTGCGGGCTCGATCGCTGAGGGAGAGAGGGATGGTACTGGCGGGGAAGGTCGCCCTGGTGACAGGGGGGGCGGTGCGGCTCGGGAAAGCGCTCGCCCTGGCGCTGGCCGATCAGGGCGTCCGGGTGGTGCTCCACTA
This sequence comes from Geobacteraceae bacterium, assembly GCA_035490915.1. Classification (GTDB taxonomy): domain Bacteria; phylum Desulfobacterota; class Desulfuromonadia; order Geobacterales; family Geobacteraceae; genus JAMPXD01. The sequence continues at coordinate 463 of DATJLB010000258.1, read as the reverse complement.
CGGAGAGTCGCTGAAAGCCGCCGAGGAAACAGCCGCCGCCATCCGGGCAACGGGGGGCGTGGCGGAACCGATCCAGGCGGACTTGCGGGACGCCGGCGAGGCTACAGGACTCATCGAGCGGGCAGCCAAGCGGTTCGGCCGGGTGGACATCCTCGTGAACAGCGCTGCCGTCTTCGGCCCGGCGGAACTGGAAAAAGCGACGGAAGCGCTCTGGGACGAGCAGTTCTCCGTCAACCTGCAGGCCCCCTTCTTCCTCGCCCAAGCCTTCGCCCGCCACGTCGGGAGCGAAGGGAGCGGGGCGATCGTCAACATCGCAGACTGGCGCGCCGTCCGCCCCGGCCCTGACCACATCCCCTACACCCTCACGAAGGCGGGGATCGTCGCCATGACCGTGAGCCTTGCCCTGGCGCTCGCCCCCTACATCAGGGTGAACGCCGTCGCCCCCGGAGCGATCCTCCCCCCG
>DATJLB010000257.1:0-9509 GCA_035490915.1 Geobacteraceae bacterium | reverse complement strand
GTTTTATTTGTGTCTGTTCTGCTTGCGGCGGGAGCCATGGCGGGCTGCAGCAAAAATGACAACGCGAAGGTCCAGAGCGTGCGGGGATTGCAGACCAACAGCGGAGCGTACCAGGGGACCGTGACAATCGGTGGAGTGGTGGCCATGATTTCCCGGAACGATCCGAAGATGTTTGCCGTCACGGACTTCGATGACGTCCGGGACAACGTGCCGCCCGAGAAGCGGCTCTACATGCCTGTCCGCTATGAGGGTACGATTCCTCGTGTCGGAGAACCGGTGAATATTACCGGGTCGTTTGCGGAAGGAACGAAGTATTTCACTGCCACCAACGTCACGATTCGCAGATGAAGCGGAGCGCCTGAAGCCGGAAAACCTCACGGAGCGCCTCTTAAGGGGCCGTCTCGCCAAACCTCGCGGCGAGACGGCCCCTTTTTATTCTGATCCATGGAAACGGAGAAACAGGGCCTTCGGGTTTGACATGGCTGAAATGGATGGAACAATAGAGAGATCACGGCTGATTGTCGCGAACGCCTCCACCGGTTGTGCTGTCTGCAGAACCTTCGTCTGGGCGCGTTCAGCAAGAAGGGGGAAAAGATATGTGCCCCATGAGGAAGGTCAGGACGTTCGTGGTCTGCCTGCTTCTTCTGCTGATGCCGGCACTTCTCCATGCTCAAGAGTTGAAGCCGGGCGCACCGCCGATAGGGCAGTCGATGGTTAATGAAGGGCTCTTTGCGGTCCAACTCGCAAGTGCACTGGGGGTGACAACAACCGATGACGAGATCGAGGCCGAGAGCCGGTTGGGAGATCTCGGCATTTCGCCCCGCAACGGTTGGATTGCCGACTACCCCGTGAGCCCCGATATTGTCGTGGAACTGCACCGGGCCGTGGCGGATGCCGCGGACGCTAACAGGTTGCCGCTCGGGAGGGTCGAGGCGCTGAAGAAGCTTGATGAAATTGCCATGGAATTTGGCGTGCCTGTCGCGCCCGATTCTTCCGGCAGAACCTATGAACCGAGCGCGAAGAGTTGCGAGAACTATCCGAACCCTGCAACCATAGCGTCCAGTTATACCAATGAAGGTGCGCCGGTGATCACATACTACTGCCCACCGCCTGATTATTACTACCTGTATACCTGGGTGCCGTGTCCCTTCTGGTGGTTCGATCTGTGGTTCCCCGGTTTCTTCATCCTCCACGATTTCCACCGGGTCATGCACGTGCACCGGAGGGTGGTGGTCGTTACCAACCATTTCAACGACGTCAGGACCCACCGGGCTTTCCGCGTCGACCCTGCGGCGAGGTTCAGCGGCAGGACTTTTGCCGGCATCGGTGTGGCGCGTCCCGGCGATTTCATTCCGACGGGGGTGCCGAGAAGTGCCGAGCGGATCTTCAACGGGCCCCGGCCCGGCCGGGTTCCCTCTGGCAGAATGCCGGCCCCGTCAACACGCGGCGGTGGGATAGAACTGAAGCCGGGCGACGGCAGCATGACGGTGCCTCCCGGCGGCGGGAGAGGTCCGAGGAGATAGCACGGGATCACGTGCCCTCTCAGCCGGTTGCCGTGGCTGAGCGAACATAGAGAGGAATGATCGCGGCCGGTATGCCGTCAACCTGGAGCAGGATTGAATAGTCGTCGGGCCTTTCGAAGCGGAGAGCATTGATGTTCACGATCAGGTTGGCGCTTGCCGTGGGGTTTGCGAGTGCGCCGTGCTTGACGATGGTGTCGATGCTGGTTAGTACCGCGGTGCCTGCGGCGTTCTGGATGACGAGCCTGATCGCACTTTCCCCGCCATCCTTTCGATCGTACCTGAGCCGCAGGGCAATGGCGCAGTGGGGGTGGACGAAGGGGAATTCGCCCGTCACAATCATGTCGAAGGCGCCGAGAATGTTCAGCTTGCCGTGCGAATCGTTTGCCCCGTCACACAGGACGAAAACTTCAGTTACCATAGGTCCTCCTCGTTGATGATCGACACCATGACGTGCATCCCGCAAGGAGTTCCCGTCTAGAGGCGGCGGCATCATATTGAAAGAACTCGATGACTGAGTATGTCTTTAAAACAGTCTGGACGCTTGAAGCCCCTGTTGAAGTGGTCTGGGATGCCATCATGGCAAGCGGACAGTGGCCGGAATGGTGGCCATACCTAGCGAGCGTTGTCGAAGTGGCGCCGGGCGATTCTTCCGGGATCGGAACAATCAACCGTTACACCTGGCGCGCCCCGCTTCCCTACACGATCATATTCGAGACCATGCTCAGCAGGGCCGAGCGACCCGTGCTTCTTGAAGGCCGTGCCAGCGGAGACCTGGAGGGGAGCGGTCGATGTACTCTTATGGCCCTGGGTAGCACCGTGACACAGGTTCGGTATGAGTGGAACGTACGGCCCACCAAGCGCTGGATGATTTTTCTCGATCCACTGGTGCACCGGCTTCTAGTCTGGAACCACGATCAGGTAATGCGAGCCGGCGGAGCGGGACTCGCCGCCTATCTCGCCGCCAGGCGCGCTGCGAGCTAGAGTTTCCGTTTCTCGGAGAGGGACCTTTACATTGTGTGACAGGTCATGGTATCATGGCAGCTATGGGAAAGATGATCATAGCCGTTGTTTTTGGTATGATTTCCATATGTGCCACGGTGGGCCCCTGTTTTTCGGAACCGGTCATTATCCGCCATGACCAGCCCCTCGCCATCATCCTCGAAGGATACCGTGTGATGTCCGTGAGCGGAGATTCCTTTGTGTATAACCTGGGGCACGAGACCATTGTGATCACCGCTAAGGACATGGAGTGTCTCCACTTTCTGGCGAGTGTCAGGAGCGGTCATCGTGACGTGCGTGTTCGCGCGCTGCTCGTTCCGGAACGGAAAAGCCCCTTCAACGAGCGTTACCAGGCCCATCTCTTTACTCACCATCTCCCCTATTCGGAACTCTAGCCGCACACGTCGCTTCTCTCCTTCACACTTCAGTATAGCCCAAGATGCATGAAAAAATTCAATGACATGCTAAATCTTTCGGCTTGATTTCCGCTGTTCCGATCCAGCCAGGGCCTCCAATGGCGGGGGAAAAGGCGTCGGAGCAACCTCTCTCTGTTTTGGGGAACGCGGTCATCATTTACCGCGGAGATGGCCGTCGCCGGTTGTCTGGAAGAGCACGTCCACCGTGATGGTTTTGCCCTGCCGTTCGGCCTGCAAGGTCCCGTGGTCACCGGGCTTTTTTTGCTTCACCACGTAGACCAGGTCAAAGGTATCCGCCAGGGATTCGCCGTCGATCGCAAGCAACACGTCGCCGGGCTTGAGGCCGGCGCGTTCGCCGTTGGAGCCGGGCATTACTTCCTTGACAACGATGCCGCGCCCGTCCGGAGTCTTCTCGATCATCACCCCGAGGGTCACCCTCGTTTTTGTTTTTGGCAGGTCTTCATAGGAAAGATAGACCAGAAAGTCATAGGGGACCATAGGGAACTCCGGCATGGAGACGTTCATTAACCGGTCCTTTTTGTCTGCCGAAATATTGATTTCCTGGCCGCCGATGATGACGTATGAGGCGGGGAAGCGACGGAAGGCGCGGCGCGGGATGCCAAAGCCGTAGCTTACGTGGTTGCCTCCGGCGACGACCACCACATGCATCTCCTTGCCGGCCGGGCTCGTCAGGTAGCGGGCCACCGACTCGGCCATGGTTTCGTCCCACACCGTCTGTGCGCGGACGAAGCCGTCGAGCTGCATCCCCCCGTGACTGTGATCGCCGAAGATGGCGGTAACCATGGCTCGCTGGTAGGGGTCATCCAGGTCGAGTTCCGGCAACTGTCCCCTCGACTCGGCGTCGAGCTGGTCCAGAGTCTTGCTCCGCACCGCCCCTACCAGGCTCTTTTCTGCATTCAGGGCGATGATCGGGATGTGTCGGTCACGGGCATAGATCAGGAGGTCCCGGTAATAGTCGAAATCCATGCTCCATTTTTCGTACCAGTGGGATTCCTTGAGAAAGGTCTTTTCGTCCAGTTTCCCGGCAACCCAACGGTCGAGGACGGGTTGCTGGGAGCGGGCGAACATCTCCATGCCAAGGGCCTGGCGGCCGGGGTGGATTTCGTCGAGGCCTTGGAGCACCTGTAGTTCCAGGCGGTGCGAAGCTGGGTTGTCGTGGGTCTCTCCGAGGTAGACGATGCGCGCTTCGCCGGCCACGGCGTGCATCTGAGCCGGGGTGACGATGGTCCCGGTTGGCAGGTGAACGACCTCGCCGACCGTGGGTGGTGTTGCGATGGGGTATGGATTCCGGGGATTTCCCATGAGGGGGCTCTCCGTGTGACTGCAGGCGGTTAACACGAAAAGTGAGAGTGCCGGGGCCAGATGCCGAGGTTGAAAGGAACGGATCATGCTGCCTCCAAAGCTTGAGTGGCGAATATGTTCGGGGGAGCATCATACCATTATACAGAAATTTGTCCAAACGTTTGGACAGGGGCCGAAGAAATCAGGAGGCATTTGTCCGTGCGTTTCATCTTCTTTATTTCCGCTTCCCGCCTGACGGCGCTGCTTCGGGTATGGCCGCTTTCCAGGTAGAGGAGCCGCATCGGCCGGCGTCCTCGGAAATACTTCGCGCCGTGCCCCGTCGCGTGCTGGCGGAGGCGGCGCTCGATATCGGTGGTGATCCCCGTGTACAGGGAATCGTCCGAGCAGAGAATGATGTATATCTGCCAGTTCATAGCCGAGAGCTTACCGGGTACCGTGCTGACCGGCCGATAGAAACCAGAGCGCGACGGCGGTGTTCAGCACGGCGCTGCTCCAGAAAACGACCCGGAACGGGGCCTTGCGGGTCTTGTGGCGGAATATCCGCTGGGCAACCAGGGCGCCCGGCCAACCGCCGACGAGCCCCAGCAGGTGGAGAAGCGCCTCCGGAATACGCCATCTTCCGCCGACGGCGGCGGCCTTGTCGATGCCGTACGCCGTGAAGGCGAGGGCGCTGGCGATGAGGTAGAGAGTTGTGAGGTTCGGGTGGGGCATGGCAGGTCTCACAAGGGGACGAGTTCAGCTGTCCCGGTAATTCCTGAAGTTCGATAAGTTAAAGTTTATAAGTAAAAAATAACTCTAACTAGTTGAAATGCTAATTGATTTGTGTGGCTTTAGTGATACGCTTAGTGCAGGAGCGTTTCGTGTGCAGGAGATCTCATGGATACCACGTATGAAATCAAATTTGTGTATCATCCGGACTATCTGTATACCCATGTGTTCGCAGAGGGTTTCACGCTCGGTACTTCCCACGACCTCTGGGCCGAGGTCGCCGATGAATTGAGGTCGGTCAGTTTCAAGAAGTTATTGTTCGCAGTCGATGTAATGAAACAAGGGAATCTTCTTGACCTGTTTCAAGCGGCCTCCGGCCTTTTGGGCATGGGCTTCAGGGAAATCAAGATAGCGTTCGTCAATCCCAACCCGAGTCATTACAATAATACCAAATTCGCAGAAATCGTTGGCGACGATATCGGGATATGCGGAAAGATATTCCACGATACCGTCGAGGCAAAGGACTGGCTTTTGAAAGCATGAAGCCGGTCTTGTCAAGTCCCTTACCCAACCTCGCTGTTCCTTCCCAGCCTCACAAAATCCTTTCATCACGCACCCGGCAGGGGGGCGGCGCATAGGTGCGGTAGAGGATCGCACCGGCAAAACCGAGGAGTGTCCTGAGGCGGTCGAGGCTCACGGGATGGGTGACCAGTTCCACTGCCCGGTCGGCTGTAAACCAGCCGACTTCCGGGCACTCTTCGCTGGTCGTCAATTCGCCGCTTTGGTAACGGGCAAGGAAGCCGAGAATGAGAGCCGAAGGAGGCGAAAGCTTCGACCAGACCGCTGCCAATGGGCCTGTTTCGACCGTGACCCCGGTTTCCTCCAGCACTTCCCGGTGGAGCGCCTCCATGAGGCTTTCTCCTTCCTCTACCTTTCCCTGGGGAACTTCCCACCCCCGCCGGTGGTGGCGGACCAGAATGAGCCGGTCGGCGGCGTCGCGGATCAGGCAGCTGACGACGATGATGTGTTTTGGGGGGGTAGTGGTCATGTGGTTTTCCTGTTGCGGTATTTTCCGTGCCCGTTCACTCGTTGGCCCGCGCTAATCCGAAATCCGGCCTGAAAAAAGGCCCGCATCGCTGCGGGCCCCTCTATTGCATTGCATCACAACCCTATGCGCACTCGCTGTAGCCGCATGCCCGGCAGACCGCGCATCCCCCCTCGTGCTCGACCGCGCCGCCGCACTCGGGGCAGGCCCCCCGCTCGGGGGCGGACTTTTCGAGGCCGGTGTCGTACCCCTTCGCCTGCATGTGCGCCTGGATCGCCTTGGCGACTGCGTCGGCGCAGGAGAGGACCTTGTTGTCGCCGAAGCCGGACGGGGCGTGGCAGGAGATGCCGAGGAGCTGCTTCATCACCTGGCGCGCCTGGACACCGCTTCGCCAGCAGAGCGACACCATCCGGCCGATCGCCTCGCACTGGGAGGCGGCGCACCCCCCCGCTTTCCCCATGGTGGTGAAGAGCTCGAAGAGGCCGCTCTTGTCCTCGTTGACGGTGACGTAGAGCGGGCCGCAGCCGGTCTGCATCTGGTAGGTCCAGCCATGGAGAGCCTTGGGGCGCTCCCGCTTGACGGCGTGCTTGTCCTCGCCCGGCGCTGCGGGCGCCTTCTCTTCCTTCTTCCCGGTGGAGAGGACCTGCTCGTCGCGGGAGCCGTCGCGGTAGATGGTTACCCCCTTGCAGCCGGTCTGGTAGGCGAGGCGGTAGACTTTCTCCACGTCCTCGATGGTGGCGTTGTTCGGGAAATTGACTGTCTTGGAGACCGCGTTGTCGGTGTACTTCTGGAAGGCCGCCTGCATCTCGATGTGGACCTCGGGGGTGATGTCGTGGGCGGTGACGAAGACGGTGCGTACCTCCTCGGGGATCTCGTCGATGTCGTGGATGGTGCCGTGCTCGGCGATCCGCTGCATCAGCCCCTCGGAGTAGAATTTCCGCTCCTTGGCGATCTCCTCGAACAGCGGGTTCACCTCGATGAGGATATTCTTGTCGAGGACCTGGCGGATGAAGGAGACGGCGAAGAGCGGCTCGACCCCGGAGGAGGCGCCGGCGATGATGGAGATGGTACCGGTGGGGGCGATGGTGGTGACGGTGGCGTTTCTGATCGGTCCCTGGCCCGGCCGGTCGTAGATCGACCCCTTGAAGTTGGGGAAGGGGCCGCGGCTCTGCGCCAGCTCGCGGGAGGCGGCGTGCCCCTCGTCGTTGATGTAGCGCATCACCTTTTCGCCGAGGGAGACCGCCTCGGGTGAGTTGTAGGGGATGCCGAGCATGATCAGCATGTCGGCCCACCCCATGACGCCGAGGCCGATCTTGCGGTTGGCGCGGGTCATCTCGCCGATCTGTGGCAGCGGGTAGTTGTTCACCTCGATGACATTGTCGAGGAAATGGACCGAGAGCTGGATCACCTCGCGGAGCCGCTTCCAGTCCACCTCGCCGTTTTTCACCATCTTGCCGAGGTTGATGGAGCCGAGGTTGCACGACTCGTACGGCAAGAGCGGCTGCTCGCCGCACGGATTGGTGGACTCGATCTCGCCGACCGCCGGGGTCGGATTGTCCTTGTTGAGGCGGTCGAGGAAAATGATCCCCGGCTCGCCGTTTTTCCACGCCTGCTTGACGATGCGGGAGAAGACCTTGCGTGCGTTCAGACTGCCGGCGGGCTCCTTGCTGCGCGGGTTCTTGAGCTCGTACTCGGCATCCTTCTCCACCCCCTCCATGAAAGCCTCGGTGAGCCCCACCGAGATGTTGAAGTTGTTCAGGTGCTTCTGGTCGTCCTTGCACATGACGAAATCAATGATGTTCGGGTGATCGACCCGGAGGATCCCCATGTTGGCGCCGCGCCGGGTTCCCCCCTGCTTGATCGTCTCGGTGGCGGCGTCGAAGACCTGCATGAAGGAGATCGGGCCTGAGGAGATGCCGGAGGTGGAGCGGACCACGTCGTTCGCGGGGCGCAGGCGGGAGAAGGAGAAGCCGGTTCCCCCTCCCGACTTGTGGATGAGGGCGGTATACTTGACCGCGTCGAAGATCTCCTCCATGGAATCCCCCACAGGGAGGACGAAGCAGGCGGAGAGCTGTCCCAACTCGCGACCGGCGTTCATCAGAGTCGGGGAGTTGGGAAGGAACTCGAAGCCGGTCATCATGGCGTAGAATTTGTCGGCCAGGGAGGCGACGTCCGCCTTTTTGTCGAACGTGCTGTCGGCGGCGGCGATGGAAGCGGCGACCCGCTGGAACATGTCGACCGGCGTTTCCAGGATCTTCCCGTCCTTGTCCCTTTTCAGGTACCGCTTTTCAAGAACGGTCAGGGCGTTTTTCGACAGGCCGGGGATGGTGGCGGCGTTTTTGGCTGGTTTCATGCGGGTCTCCTCCTGGCAGATAGGAATTAGAATTAAAAAAAAGTACCAATTCGAATATATACAAAATAATACAATATTTTGTGGCAGTGCGTGAAATAAACCACAACATATATGGCCTGTCAAGATAAATTCGATTAAATTTATAACCTGTTGATATATGGCCGTTCTGCGCAGCACCGGGGAAGGTCCCCGTCATTTACAAAGCAGCGATAGTGTGGTACAAGCAAGTGAGCTCGACATCGGAGACGCTATGACGGAATGTGCCGCCTGCGACACGGAAAGCCTGGCATGTTCGCAGTGGTCGACGAACTCCTCTACAAGGCCAAGAAGCTCGGCAAGAAGAAGATCCACTACGTGACGAGAGATCCGGAGGTTTAGAGCCTCCTTACCCATGGTTCCATTATCCGTGCATATCCGCCGTTGCTGCGCCGCAGTTGTTCTTATTTGTTTCCCGCTCATTCTCACCGGCTGTATCCGGGGGGTTTTCGAGGGGGACACGAACGTCCTGCGTCCCGAGATCATCAAGGTCAAGGGGCATACCGACACCCCCAAGCCGCCGGTGAAGGTCTGTCCCGGGCCGGTTGCAGCCGGTGAGCCGGGCGGTCCGCCGGAAAAGCCCGAAGTGCCATGCCGTCCCGTCGAGCCGAAACTTCTCCCGAAGGAACTCCGTCCCCAGTCGCCGGAACAACTCATGCCGATTCCGCCGCCGGAGTCCCCCAGGCCGCCGGAAAAGCCCCAGAGTGCCGCGTCCCCGCCCTCCCGTCTCCTTGCCGCAGCTGTTACCCCCGATGTGGCCGTCGGAACGACTGCCCTGGTCGAGGACGTGACCTGGCGGGGGGTGGTGGTTGTCAGGGGGGTCGTGACGGTTGCCCCACAGGCGACCCTCACCATCGGGCCTGGGACCGTGGTGCGGTTCGACGGTGCCGGCAACGCCTCCGATGCGCTTCTCCTGGTCCAGGGACGGCTCGTGGCGAGCGGTACGACGGAGAAGCCGGTCCTCTTCACCTCCCGCTTCGCCGAACCGCAGAGGGGGGACTGGCAGGGGATCGTCGTGCTCGGCAGCGAGAAGAGGAATCTGCTCGAGAACTGCCGCCTGGAGGGGGCGGAGACCGGCCTCGATGTCTCTTATTCGACCATCTCCC
>DATJLB010000256.1:0-5950 GCA_035490915.1 Geobacteraceae bacterium | reverse complement strand
ACGAAACGCCTGATGCTGAATCAGGGCGACGCATTTATCGCCCCTACAAATTCAGTTCCTTCCCGACCTCCTTCAGATACTCCCTGATCTCACCGCTGCTCTCCATGGCGAGCACTGTGTCCGCGACTGCAATGGCCCGTTCCATGCTGACCCGCCTGATCACCTGCTTGATGACCGGGATCGAGGGCGCGGAGAGGCTCAGGTCGGTGATCCCCATCCCGACAAGGAGCACCGCCGCTAACGGGTCGGATGCCATCTCCCCGCAGACCGATACCTGCTTGCCAGCCCGGTTCGCCACGTCCGCGACCTGCTTGATGGAGTGGAGCACCGCCGGGTGGAACGGGTCGTAGTACTTCTTTACCTTCGGGTTGTTCCGGTCGGCCGCCAGGGTGTACTGGATCAGGTCGTTGGTGCCGATGCTGAAGTAGTCCACCTCCCGGATCAGGATGTCGGCGGTCTGGACGGCGGCCGGGATCTCCACCATGATCCCGAGGCGCATCTCCGTGTTAACGGGGTGCCGCTCCCGGATGAGCTCCTTCTTCACCTCGGCCAGGATCTCCTTGACAGCCCTGATCTCGTCCACCCCCGAGACCATCGGGAACATGAGCGACGCCGTGCCGTAGGGGGATGCCATCAGGACGGCGGCGAGCTGCTCGATGAAGATGTCGCGCCGCTCAAGGGAGACCCGGATGGAGCGCCACCCCATGAACGGGTTGTCCTCCTTCGGATAGGTAAAGTAGGGGAGCCCCTTGTCGCCTCCGATATCGAGGGTCCGGATGCTGACCGGAAGGGGCGCGAACCCTTCCAGTATCCGCCGGTAGAGCCGGTACTGCTCGTGTCGGTCGGGAAACGCCCTGCGGGTCATGTAGGGGAATTCGGTGCGGTACAGGCCGACCCCCTCGGCGCCGTGGGCGAGCGCGACCCGGACGTCGGAGAGGAGGCCGATGTTTGCACGGAGGTGGATCGTGCAGCCGTCGGTGGTGATGGCCGGCAGGTCGCGCAGTCCCTCCATCTCACGGCGCTTCAGGCCGTAGTCCCGCTGGAGTCGCTCGTACTCCACCCGCACCCGTTCGTCGGGGTTGATGTAGACGTGCCCCGAGGTGCCGTCGATGATCACCTCGTCCTTCAGGGTGACCTTACTCAGGAGCCCTCCGATGCCGAGCACTGCCGGGATGCCGAGCGACTTCGCCATGATCGAGGCGTGGGAGTTTACGTCCCCCCTTTCGGTGACGATGCCGAGGATCTTGTCGTGGTCGAGGGTCGCCATGTCGGAGGGGAGGATCTCCTCGGCGACGATGATCCGCTTCTCCTTCAGCTTCGCACGGGGCCGGTCCCCGTTCTCGAGGGCGTCGGTGAGACGCCGGCCGATGTCTTCCATGTCGGCCGAGCGCTGCCGCAGGTAGGGGTCCTCCATGGTGGAAAAGGCGAGCACGTAGTGCTCGGTCACCTCCCGGATGGCCCGGACCGCGCCGTAATCGGAGTCGATCAGCTCCAGTACCTTGCCGCTGTAGCCCCGGTCCTCCAGGATCATCAAGTGGGTGTGGAAGATGGCGGCATCCTCCTTGGAGAGGGTCTGCGCCACCCGCTTCTCCATATACAGGGTCTGGATCTTCACCTTCTCCAGGGCGAGCTGGAACCTCTTCCGCTCCTCCTCCGTCGGCAGGACCTCGTCGAGGTCGCTTTCCTCCCGGTCGGCCCTCTTGGTGAGGATGTAGACCTTTCCCCGGCAGGAGCCGGGGGAGGCGGCCGTGCCGACCAGCGTCACAGGTGCCTTCCCTTTTTTCCTGGCGCCGGCCGCTTCCCCCTTCACCACCCCCGCCGCCCTCATCCGTTCCAGCTCCCCCTGGAAAAAGGCTCGCTCCTCCTCCTTCTTCCGGATGAAGTCGAGGAGCTTGGCGTTGATGACGATGCTGGAGATCTGGTAGGCGATGGTGGAGAGGGTGCTGATCTCTGCCGGGGTGAAGACCCGCGGTTCCCGGGTCTGGACGACGATGACCCCTACCGGCGTCTTCCGCTCGAACAGGGGGATGCCGAGGAAAGAGTGAAACCTTTCCTCCTTGGTCTCCCGGAAGTACTTGTAGCGGGGGTGGCTCGGGGCGTTCTCGATGTTGACAACCCCCTTCTGCTCGACGACCAGCCCGGTCAGACCTTCCGTGGTCTTCATGGCGATCTTGCCGACGGAAGCTTTCGAGAGTCCCCTGGTTGCCGCGAGGGTGAGGGTTTCGCCGTCATCTCCCAAGAGGTAGATGGAGCAGACGTCGGATCCCATCCGTTTCGCCACCAGGTTGACGATGTTGTCCAGAGTTTCCTGAAGGTCGTGGGAGTGGAGGATCAGGGCGCTTATGTCCTCCAGAGTCCTCAGCCCCAGGCTTTCCCGTTTTTCTTCGCCGCTCGTCAACGCCATTGTCGATACCTTTAGGAATATTTTTCGGGAAGTATAGTACATTGGTCGGCAAATGGGAATACCGGGTTGTATTTTTTTAATCATCACACGCAATTTCTGGCCTTTGGCAGAGCTTTCTGGTATAGTGTCGGCGTTTCGGCTGGGAAACCGACAATTTTGAGAGCTTCGACGGGAAACCGACTATCGTGGAGGAGATGATGAACAGAACGTTCGATGATCATCTGGCGGAGGGGATATCGCTTCTGGAGGCAGGAGAAGCCGGCAAGGCGGTTGCCGCGTTCCGCAGCTGCATTGAGCTGGAGCCGGAAAACCCGGAAGGATACTTCAACCTCGGCGAGGCACTGGCAGTCGACGAGAAGGGGGACGAGGCGGTGAAGGCCTATCTGGCGGGGCTCAAGCTCGCGCCGGACGACACCGAGGCGCTCACGGCGCTGGGGGACCTCTACTTCGAAAGGGGACAGCACAAGGACGCCCTGAAGAGTTACCGCAAGGTCACCGAGATCGAGCCGAAGAATGCAGACGGCTACGTCAGCATCGGACTCGTATACAACAGCATGGAACGGGCCGACGATGCGATCAAGGCCTACAGCACGGCTCTGGAGATCGAGCCGGAAAATATCTTTGCCTACAATGCCTTGGGAGACACCCTCTATGGCCTCGGTGAGCGGGACAAGGCGATTGCCGCCTACCGGAAGGGGATCGAGATCGAGCCGCACGACGCAGTGGCACACTTCAACCTCGGCGAGCTCCATTACGACCTGGGGGAATTCGATGAGGCGGAGAAGGAATGCCTGGAGGCGATCCGGCTCGATCCGAACTTCACCCTGTCCTATCTCACCCTCGGCAGCCTCTACATGGACCGGGAGCATGTCGCCGATGCCATCAAGTACCTGGAGCTCTACCTGAAGATGGAGAAATCGCCCCAGGCGGCCGAGATGGTTGCCGAGGTGAAGGCGGTGGTGGAGGGGCTCAAGGAGGAAGTGGGGAAGGAGAAGCGGTAAAAGCGCGGGGCCGGCGGTTACCATTCCGGCAGGGTCGGGGGATGATCTGGCGTGAGTGAAATGGAAGCGGAAAAAGAGTTTGCCCGTGGTCTGAGGCTGATCGAGGAGGGGAATTCCCTGGCGGCGCTCACCTTTTTCGAACGGGCGTTCGTGCTCGGGACCAGGCCGGTCTACTTTTCCTACCTCGGCTTCTGCATCGCCAAGGAACGGGGGCAGATCAAGAAGGGGACCCACCTCTGCGAGGAGGCCCTGACGCAGGAGCCGGACAACACGACCCATTACCTCAACCTTGGCAAGGTCCATCTGGTGGCGGGAAACAAGCAAGAGGCGATCAAGGTTCTCCGGGAAAGTATGACGCACGGGGCGGACCAGGAGATCCTGGCGCTCCTGGACAAGATCGGAACGCGAAAACCGCCGGTGATAGCTTCCCTCGGCCGGGATCACCCGCTCAACAAGTACCTCGGGATACTGCTGAGCAAGCTGGGGCTGCGGTAGTTTTCTTTTTGACCCAGGCAAAATCGAGATTGCTTCGTCGTTCCTCCTCGCAATGACTCTGTTCGGTGTTCGGGTCATTGCGAGCGAAGCGCGGCAATCCGGCAACTGAAAAGGAGGAGCGATTTTTCGCTCCTCCTTTTGTGCTTCCGCTTTCGCGACTGTTTAAATGATCTTGCTGAGGGGGTACTCGATGATCCCCTCCGCGCCGAGCTTCATCAGTTCCGGGATGATCCGCCGCACCTCCTTCTCGTTCAGGACGCTCTCGATGGAGACCCAGTCCGAGTTGTAGAGGTGGGAGACGGTCGGGTTCTTGAGGCTCGGCAGGACCTTGATGATTGCCTCGATCCGGTCCGCCGGGGCATTCATCTTCAGCCCCACCATGTTTTCCGCGTCGAGCGCGGCGTTCAGCAGGGTGGCGATCGTCTCGATCTTCGCCCGCTTCCAGGGGTCGTTCCAGGCCGCCTTGTTGGCGATCAGGACCGGCACCGATTCCATCAGGTCGCAGACGATCCGCAAGCCGTTCGCCCGGATGGTTGAGCCGGTCTCGGTCACCTCGACGATGGCTTCGCAAAGCCCGTCCACCACCTTCGCCTCGGTCGCCCCCCAGGAGAACTCCACGGTCACCGGGATGTTCCGCTCGGCGAAGTACCGCTTGGTGAAGCCGACCAGCTCGGTGGAGATGACGGCGCCGTGCAGATCCTCGGGCCGCTGCACCTTCGAGTCCTGGGTCACCACCAGCACCCAGCGGGCGGGGCGACGCGAGACCTTGGAGTAGACCATCTCGCACACCTCGACCACGTCCGACTCGTTCTCCCGCACCCAGTCGCGCCCGGCGATCCCGGCGTCGATGGTGCCGCGCTCCACGTATTTTCCCATCTCCTGGGGACGGATCAGCTTGCAGTTCATCTCCTCGTCGTCCACGCCGGGAAAGTAGCTCCGCGATGAGATGCTGATCTGCCACCCCGCCTTCTTGAACAGGTCGACGGTGGCGTTTTCCAGGCTCCCTTTCGGAACCCCAAATTGAAGCAAGTTAGTAGACATGCTGAACCTCTGACTTTGAAGTTTTTACCATCTGAGTCTGGATTTTGCGTCAGGTCAAGGCGAGCAAGGGACTCCGCGGAGGCGTAGTACCCAAAGGGCATAAACAGCACTACGCCGCACAAGAGAGTCCCGCAGCTCAACGCAGAGATGGCGCAAAAACCGGACTCATTTTTTGTAGACTTGAGAAGGGTCGAAGAGCGGGTTGCTATGCTCCACCCACTGGCCGTTTTCCCACTTCACGTAGAAACAGCTCCGGTTGCCGGTGTGGCAGGCGGCGGGGCCGTTCTGCTTCACCTTGATCACCACGGTGTCGGCGTCGCAGTCGGTCAGCACTTCGCGCACCTCCTGGGTGTTCCCCGACTCCTCCCCCTTCATCCAGTACTTGTTCCGGGTGCGGCTGAAGAACCAGGTCTTCCCCGTCTCCAGGGTGAGGTTCAGGGTCTTCTCGTCCATGAATGCGACCATCAGCACCTCGTTCGTCTCGCAGTCCTGGATGACCGCCGGGATCAGCCCCCCCATCTTTTCGAAATCAAGCTTGATCATACAATCTCCTAATCTCTCTTTGTGCTGAAAGCATCAATTAATACACCCCCGGCAGGTAGGTGTCAATAGTTTAAGGTTTTTAGGAGTCATCCGGCGGGCGAGCAGTTTCGGGTTCTGGCAAGGCTTTGCAACGACCCCGGCGGAGGCGTAGCAGCGCTACGCCGCACAATTTTGCTTGCAAAATTGGACCGCGAAGGCGCCCCGAAGGGGTCGGCCATCAGGCCGAGTCACAATGGGGGAGGAAGCGAAACATAGCCAGGTTCCGGAAATGCTCGCTCGCTTACTTCCCCAGCTTCTTCCGGATCGCGTCCACCACGTGGGCGGCATCGTTGATGGCGGTGTAGATCAGGTTCGGATGCCGCTCCTCCTGGATGCTCCCGGCGCTGATCCGCATGTAGGAGGGGGAGATGGCGCCGCCGATCACGTACACCCCCTTGCGGGTCGATTCGAACTCGGTGGTGAGGAG
>DATJLB010000255.1:0-5818 GCA_035490915.1 Geobacteraceae bacterium | reverse complement strand
GCGGCGCAAACCGCACCAATGACAGTAACGAGCGGAAACACCTTCCGTTTCATAGCTTCATCCTCCATTCCCGGCCGTCACCGTCACCGCTTGTACCCGATCCGGCGCAGCAACTCCCGGCGCTCCTGCCGGTCCGTGTCCGTTTCCACACCCTTCGGCGAAAATCCGTCAACGACGCCGACGACGCCCCGCCCCTGCGGGGTGGCTGCGACCAGCACCTGGAGCGGGTTGGCCGTGGCGCAGAAGATGCGGCAGACCTCGGCACAGTTCTTCACCTGGTTGAGAACGTTGATCGGGAACGCGTCGCGGAGCAGGATGCAGAAGACATGGCCGGCACCTATCGACTGCAGCGTCGAGACGCAGCCGCCGATCAGTTCCTCGTCATTTCCCTCGGACCGGATCAGGCAGGGACCGGATGCCTCGGTGAAGGCGACGCCGAAGCGGGCCTGCGGTACCGTGGTGGCGACCGCCTCGTACAGGTCCTCGGCAGTCTTGATGAAGTGTGTCTGGCCGATGATGATGTTGCATCCCTCGGGGTACTCGATCGTGATCGCATGCAGTTCCAGGCTCATGGGCACCTCCGTTTTTCGCCACTCCCTTTCTTGATTGTACCGCAAATCGGGAGGGTGTGGACGCAGCTCCCCTATTCCCTTTTTACGCGGCGCCGTGCTATACTCATACGCAACCAACAGATCGGGCCGCTCATGACCAAAACATCCGCTACCTTCTCCCCCTACGAAAAATTCGTTATCGCCATCCTGGCAATCCTGCAGTTCACCGTGATCGTGGATTTCATGGTCCTCTCCCCCCTCGGGGCGATCCTGATGCCGGGGATGGGGATCTCGACCGCCCAGTTCGGGCTGGTGGTCTCCGCCTACGCCGTCAGCGCCGGGATCTCGGGGCTCGCGGCGGCGGGTTTTGCCGACCGGTTCGACCGCAAAAGGATGCTCCTCTTCTTCTACGTCGGATTCGTCCTCGGGACCCTGTTCTGCGGCATCGCCGGAAGCTACGCGTTTCTGCTGTTCGCCCGGATCGTTACCGGGGTGTTCGGCGGTGTGCTCGGATCGATCTCCTTCGCGATCATAACCGATACGTTCCGGATGGAGGTGCGGGGCCGGGTGATGGGGTGCGTGCAGATCGCCTTCTCCGCGAGCCAGGTCCTCGGGATCCCGATCGGTCTTTTTCTCGCCACCAGCTTCGACTGGCACGCCCCGTTCCTGATGATCGCGGCCATCGCGGTCCCGGTCGGCGCCGTCATCTTCCTGAAACTCAAGCCGGTCACCGGTCATCTCACCGGACGGCAGGACAGGAGCGCCTTCGTCCACCTCTGGCAGACGGCATCGAACCCTCTGTATCTCCGCGGCTTCATGGCGACGATGCTCCTCGCCACCGGCGGTTTCATGATCATGCCGTTCAGCAGCGCATTCCTGGTGAACAACATCCTGATCCCGGAGACGCAGCTTTCCATCATCTTCTTCGCGACCGGCCTCTGTTCCCTCGTCTCCGGGCCGATGCTCGGCCGCCTGAGCGACAGTTTCGGCACGTACCGGCTGTTCGTGGCCGGCAGCGCGCTGTCGATGGTCATGGTGTTCGTCTACACCCACCTGGGGCCGCATCCCCTCTGGGTGATCATCCTGACCAACATCATCCTCTGGGTCGGGATTTCATCGCGGATGATCTCCTCGTCGGCGCTCACCTCGGGGGTGCCCGACAGGCAGGACCGGGGCGCCTACATGGGAATAAACTCCTCCATCCAGCAGTTCTCCGGAGGTGTCGCCTCTTTCGTGGCGGGACTCATCGTCTACCAGCCCTCAAAAACCGCTCCCCTGCAGCACTTCGACACCGTCGGCTACGTCACGATCTGCACCATGCTGCTTACCATGATCATGATGTTTTTCATCGACCGGCAGGTTTCGGAAAAGCTGCGGGGGGGGCATGCGTGATCGAGTCAGATGGCAAACAGGCCGGTTTACGGCCCTGATTTCTTCCTGCCTGTTTTCGGGATTATAAAAGAAGAAAGCAGACGCCCATCACCACCGTCGGAAAGAGCGCTCCCAGGAACAAGCCGAGCGGCGAAATTCCGTCCTCGAAATGCTCCCCGAGGATCGCCTGGCCGGCCGGGTTCGGGGCGTTGGCGATGACGGTGAGGCCGCCGCCGGTGGCAGCTCCGGCGACAACGGCGCACTTCATCGACTCCGTCATGTTCGGAACAAGCGTCGCCAGATACGTGATGGCCGCATTGTCGTTGAATGCGGTGAGCCCCACCGACCCGAACATCAGGGAGAGTTCGTCCATCCTCCCCATGACCGGCGCGATCCACCACTGCTGGAGCCCGCCATGTATGACCAGTCCGGCAAGGAAAAAGCCGACCAGGATCGGTGACCGCAACTGAAGCGGCTCCTGGTAATCCTCGGTGACTTCGAAGAAGGCGAGGAAAAAGAGAAAAGTTCCGACCAGCAGTGCCGGGCGGTGCACATTGTACACCGCCGCGGCCATGAAGAGGAGATGGATGACCGTGATCCAGACGGGGACACGGTCGCCGCGGGCCTCCCCCGCCTCACTTTCCGCGGGGATGGGACGCAGCGCTACAAACTCCTTTCGAAAGACGAGGAAATAGGCCGTGTTGCAGGCCAGGATCCCAACGACGGCGATCCAGCCGAACCGGGAGACCATGAAGGCAGTATCCCACCCCCAATGCGCGGTCACCATCAGGACCGGCGGAGCGGCAAAATTGGTGAGCGTGCCGCCGACGGAGACATTGACGAACAGCAGGCCGAGGGTTGCGTAGGCAAAGCGGCGGGAAGGCTTGTACACATAGAATTTCTTGCCGAGCAGGAGCGCCGAGATCGTCATGGCAGCAGGTTCGGTTATGAAAGACCCGAGCAGAGGCCCCGCCGTGAGGATGGAGAGCCACCAGGCGCCGGGCCGCCGCCCCCCCAACCGCGCGAATACCTCCATGCACTGCTCGACCAGCCGCAAGATCGGGCGGGTGGAGGAAATGGCCATGATTACCACGACGAACAGCGCCTCGTGGTAATTGACCCCTTCTTCCACGTAGTCGAGCGTCGGCGTGATGCCGATGGACACCGCCAGCATTATCATCAACGGCACTACCCAGATGCCGAAGACGGCTTCCACCTCGCCGAGGAAATGGAACAACCGTGCCGACGCGCAACCGGTGCCGCTCTCTTCGGACGACTCGCCATGCTCCCCCTGTTTCTCCCGGTGCCGCTGCTCCAGGACGGTGGCTATGTGGTGGAACCTGTGCGTGAAAAAGGTATGCACCACCGCCCCGAGAAACAGGAGGGAGGCCCACAGGTTGAGCGGCTGCATCTTGATCCGGTGGATGAGCACGTCCAGCACGCCGGCCGATGCCCCATCGCCGTAACTTTCCAGCGGGGGCGGGAACGAGGGGCCCGCCGGTACCCCCCCCGCCAGGGCTGACACGGCAAGGGCCAGTACTATGCCGGGGGTAATCAGCATGGGAACGATGCGTGGTTTAGGAATCATCGGTCATCCGAAAACGCACCCGCCTTACGGTTTCCGTCCGAGCTGGGCGGCCACTGCTTCGGCCGCCTTCGCCGCCGCTTCCTCCCCACCGAGATAGTAGCTGCGGAGCGACCGCAGTTCGTCGTCCAGTTCGTAGACGAGGGGAATGCCGGTGGGGATGTTGAGGCCGACGATCGCCTCGTCGGTCATGGCGTCCAGGTACTTCACCAGTGCCCGCAGGCTGTTTCCGTGGGCGGCAATGATCACCCGTTTACCCGACGCGACGACAGGTGCAATGGTCTCGTGCCAGTAAGGGAGAAAACGGGCGACCGTGTCTTTCAGGGATTCGGTCAGGGGGAGTTCTTCGGGCGTGAGCGAGGCATAACGGGGGTCTCCGCCCGGATAGCGCGGATCGTCGGGAGTGAGTGCCGGCGGCGGAACGTCGTAGCTGCGCCGCCAGAGCATGACCTGCTCCATCCCGTGGCGCTCGGCCGTCTCAGCCTTGTTGAGCCCCTGCAGAGCACCGTAGTGCCGCTCATTGAGGCGCCAGCTGTTGACCACGGGGATCCACATCCGGTCCATCTCCTCGAGAGCAAGCCAGAGAGTCTTGATGGCCCGCCGGAGCACCGAGGTAAAGGCGACATCGAACTCGAACCCTTCCTTTACCAGAAGCCTGCCGGCGGCCGTGGCCTCCTCGACCCCCTTTTCGCTGAGGGGGACGTCGGTCCAGCCGGTGAAGCGGTTCTCCCTGTTCCATTCGCTCTCGCCGTGGCGAAGCAGGACAAGTTTCCTCATGCACATCCTCCTCGGTGCCGCCTCCGGATCCTTTCCGATCGGGACGGTTTGATACTATCAGGGCGAATTCAGCCCGCCAACTTCGTCTGCCGTTCGATGAGCCGGGTACCCCGCGTGCCGGTAAAATAATGCCAGACCCACTTCACGAAGACGATCAGCCGGTCCTTGCTCTGCATCAGATACCAGATGTGGAGAAAGGCCCAGGCGAGCTTGGCGAGACGGCCGCTGAGCCGCATCCCGCGCGCCTCCATGATGGCGAACGTGCGTCCGATGGCCGCCATGTTCCCCTTGTCGACGTACACAAAGGGCGGTAACGCCGGCTGCCCCTGCAAACGCCGCAGTATCGCCTGGCCGGCGTAACGGCCGCTCTGGATCGCCACCGGTGCCACACCGGGCAATGCCCCTGTCCCGTGCCTGATGCAGGCCGCATCCCCGACGACGAAAATCTCCGGGTGACCCGGCACGGTCAGGTCGGCCTCCACCATCACCCGCCCCATCCGGTCCCGTTCGCTCCCGAGCAAGTCGCACACCCCGGCGCCCCGCACCCCGGCGGCCCAAATGACGTTGCGGCTGCAAATCCGTTTCCCGCCTACAGTCACCCCTTCGGCATCGATGGCCTCCACCGGCGAGTTGAGCAGCACCTCCACCCCGATCCGTTCCAGTTCCCGGCGGGACTTTTCGGCCAGCTCCGGTGTAAACGCCGGCAGGAGCCGGGATCCGGCCTCCACCAGAATCACCCGTGCCCGTCCCGGGTCGAACCTGCGAAATTCCCGGCGCAGGGTTTCCCGGAACATCTCGCTGAAGGTTCCGGCCAGTTCGCACCCCGTCGGACCGCCACCGACGATGACGATGGTGGTCAACGCCGGCAGCGCCCGGGGGTCCTCCTGCAGCTCGGCCAGTTCGAATGATTCCAGGATCCGTGAGCGGAGAGCGATCCCTTCCTCCAGGGTCTTCATCCCCGGGGCGAAACGGGCCCATTCGTCATGTCCGAAATAGCTCACCTCCGCTCCCGCGGCCACCACCAGGTAGTCGTAATCGAAGGAACGGTCCGGATAGCGGTCTAAGAAGATCCGGCGTTGCTCCGGATCAATTCCGGTCACTTCCGCAAGCGCCACGACCGTATTGGCCTGGGAAGAGAGCAGTTCCCGGATCGGCGACGCAATGTCACCGTCGGCGAGCATGCAGCCGGCCACCTGGTAGAGGAGCGGCTGGAACAGGTGGTGGTTCACCCGGTCCACCACCACGACCCGCGCCTCGGCTTCGCGCAGCTCCCTGGCCACTGCTATCCCCGCGAACCCCCCACCGACGATGACCACGCGGGGGAGGTGCGGAGCGGGCTGACCGACATCGATATTCCGGTTGCGCATCAATCACCCCCGGGGAGGCCGAACCCTCAATAGGCCTCGGGAATGAACTTGAACGGATAGTCGGGTGACTTGTACTTGGCCAATTTATGACGGCTCGGCAGCTTCACCTTTTCCCTCGGCGCCTCCTTGTACGGGACCCTGCTCAGGAAGTGGGTGATGATGTTCAG
>DATJLB010000254.1:0-18495 GCA_035490915.1 Geobacteraceae bacterium | reverse complement strand
AAACGCCTAGTGTAGCATTGCTACTTTACCTCGCCCGGGTAACCCTTCCTCGTTTAGTGCGTCCCTGCCGCGTCTCCCCGGGAAACGGGCACCTGACGATGCCGCAGGCCTTTCCCCACCTGCCGGGCTCCTTCTCCGGCCTTGACATAAGCCCCTCAACTGGGTACTCTTAGATGCAGGCGAAGGCATGTCCATTCCCCAATCGATGCACTGCGAGGAAACGCCGGATGACCGAAATAACCATCAGCATACCCGAGATCGTTCCCGTGTACCCCCTCCGGGAAATGGTGGCCTTTCCGTACATGAGCTTTCCCCTCTACCTCGAGAGCAGCGAGCTCGCCGTGTTCGAGGAAAGCGTCCATACCGGCAACATGGTGGCGCTGGTGAAGCTCAAGGAGCCGATCAGCGAGTCCTCCCAGGCGCTCCACGACATCGGGACCGTCTGCAAGGTGAATCAGCTGCAGAAGCTCCCCGACGGGAGCACCAAGGCGATCCTTGAGGGGATTGCGCGGATCAGGATCGAGGCGATCGTCCAGGATACGCCGTTCTTCATGGCGCAGGTGGAGCCGGTGCGGGAGTTCGTGGAGAAGTCGCTGGTGTCCGAGGCGCTCGTGTCGAGCCTGAACGCCCTCCTGAAGATCGCCTTGTCGTACGGCAAGCCACTCCCCGACGACGTGATGAAGATGATCGACTACATCGACAACCCGGCCCGTCTGTCGGACCTGGTGGCGCTCTACGTCAACCTGCCGCTCGAGGATCTGCAGATGCTCCTGGAGATGGTCGATCCGCTGGAGCGCCTGAAGAAGGTCTACATGCACCTCACCAACGAGGTGCAGCGGCTCCAGGTGAAGAACGAGGTCCAGACCGAGGTCACCAAGAAGGTCGGCAAGACCCAGAAGGAATACCTCCTCCGGGAACAGATGAAGCAGATCCAGGAGGAGCTCGGGGAGGACGATTCCCGGCTCGCCGAGATGACCGAGCTGCGGAAGAAGATCGACAGCTCCGGCATGCCCTCCGAGGTGCGGCAGATAACCGAGAAGGAGCTGAAGCGTCTGGAGCGGATCAACCCCGCCTCTCCCGAATACACGGTGTCCCGCACCTACCTCGACTACCTGACCGGCATGCCGTGGAAGAGCGCCACCACCGACAACCGCGACATCGGCCAGGCGGAAAACGTGCTCAACGAGGACCACTACAACCTGCAGAAGGTAAAGGAGCGCATCCTCGAATACCTGGCGGTCCGCTCGCTGAAGGAGAAGATGAAGGGACCGATCCTCTGCTTCGTGGGGCCGCCGGGGGTGGGGAAGACGAGCCTCGGCAAGTCGATCGCCCGGGCGCTCGGGCGGAAGTTCATCCGGATCTCCCTCGGCGGGATGCGCGACGAGGCGGAGATCCGCGGCCACCGCCGCACATACATCGGGGCACTCCCGGGGCGGATCATCCAGGAAATCTACCGTGCCGGGTTCAACAACCCGGTGTTCATGCTGGACGAGGTGGACAAGATCGGCGCTGACTTCCGGGGCGACCCGGCCAGCGCCCTTCTGGAGGTGCTCGATCCGGAGCAGAACTTCTCCTTCACCGACCACTACCTGGACGTGCCGTTCGACCTGACCAACGTGATGTTCATCACCACCGCCAACCTCCTCGATCCGATCCCGGCGGCCCTCAAGGACCGGATGGAGGTGATCACCCTGTCGGGATACACCTCCGAGGAGAAGGAGCACATCGCCACCCGGTTCCTGATCCCCCGCGAGATCGATGAAAACGGCCTGGCCGCGACCCCTCCCGCCTTCGACGCCGCGGCGATCACCCGGATCATCGGCGACTACACCCGGGAGGCGGGGGTGCGCAACCTCCAGCGCAACATCGCCTCCGTCTGCCGCAAGGTGGCGAAGGAGATCACCCAGGGGAAGGAAGCCCGCCCGACCATCACCTCCGAGGCGGTGGAGGAGCTCCTCGGCCCCCGGAAGTTCTTCAACGAGGTGGCGGCAGAGAGGGACCGGATCGGCGTGGCGACCGGCCTCGCCTGGACCGAGACCGGCGGCGACATCATCTTCGTCGAGGCGACCCGGATGAAGGGGAAGGGAGAGCTGATCCTGACCGGGTCGCTCGGAGACGTGATGAAGGAATCGGCGCGGGCCGCCCTCTCCTTCGTCCAGGCCAACGGCACCGACTGGGCGATCCCCGACGGCGCATACGGCGACATGAACATCCATATCCACGTCCCGTCGGGAGCAATCCCGAAGGACGGCCCGTCAGCCGGGATCACCATGGTGACGGCCATCGTCTCGCTGATGACCGGCCGCCCCGCACGGCGCGACGTGGCCATGACCGGCGAGATCAGCCTGACCGGCCGGGTCCTCGCCATCGGCGGGCTCAAGGAGAAGGTGCTCGCCGCCCGCCGCGCCGGCGTGAAGAAGGTGGTCATCCCCGCCCGGAACCGCCAGGACCTGGACGACATCCCCGAAAACGTGCGGCAGGAGCTGGAATTCGTGTACATCGAGGATGTCCGCGAGGCGATCGGAGAAGCGCTGCTCGCCGCCGGGGAAGTGAAGGCGTGACCGCCGGGACGGTCCGCGCATGATGCCGGTCCGGGCCATGGCAGGACTCCTGAAAACGGTCCTCCACGAGGTGCAGCGGTTCGCGCTCCTTTCGTGGAGCGCCGTGCGCAAGATCTTCTCCTCCCCCTTCTACTACCGGGAGTTCGCCATCCAGATGGACAAGATCGGGGTCGGCTCCCTCTTCATCATCGTCCTCACCGGTTCCTTCACCGGCATGGTGATGGCGCTCCAGTTCCTCGCCCAGTTGAAGCCGTTCGCCGCCACGAGCTACGTGGGGGGGATGGTGGCGGTCACCATGATCAAGGAGCTCGGGCCGGTCCTTTCTTCGCTCATGGTGGCGGGTCGGGTCGGCTCGGCCATCACCGCCGAGCTCGGCACCATGGTCGTCACCGAGCAGGTGGATGCCATGCAGGTCGAGGGGACCGACATCGTGAAAAGGCTCGTGACGCCGCGCCTCAAGGCGATCCTCATCTCGCTCCCCCTCCTGACCGTGGTGACCGACGCGGTTTCACTCCTCGGCGGGTACGCGATGGCGGCGGGGTACGGCATCAAGCCGATCATGTACATCAACTCGCTCACCCAGTTCATGTACTTCATCGATTACACCGAGGGGCTCGTGAAGCCCCTCATTTTCGGCTTCATCATCGCCATGATGGGGTGCTACACCGGCCTCAACACGGGAGGGGGCGCGGCGGGGGTCGGCGAGGCGACCAAGCGGACCGTCGTACTGTCGTCGGTGCTGATCCTGGTGACGGACTTTTTCCTGGCGAAGATTTTTGTCACTATTCGGTAGACAGGGGAAGGGGCAGCCGCGCGTGGCCGCCCTTCGGCAGGGCAGGCACGGACATCTTCCCTGCCCTTGCATAATGGGACGCGAATCAGTTCGAACAAATCGGATAGAACGATTTGCCAACCGGACGCGAGATTTCGGCCAAATCGTCGCCGGCCCGCAGAAGCTTCGCTGAGGCGTAGTACCCACAGGGCATAAACAGCGCTACGTTGAAGCGGGGCTTCGAGGACACGGCGGCGAGATGGTCGGAAGACCGCGTCCGCCCCTATGGAACCGTTGAAACGAAAGGATATGTGTGACGCAGGAACGGGGCATCAGGGTTCAGAATCTCAGCTACTCCGTGGACGGCAGGCAGATCCTCGAGGACGTCTCCCTCTTCGTGGAGAAGGGGGTCAACCGGACCATCCTCGGCGCGAGCGGCGCCGGGAAGACCACCATCCTCAAGCTGATGCTCGGGCTGCTCCGGCCTGACCGTGGCGAGGTCCTGATCGACGGGGTGTCGCTCGCTGGCCTCTCCGAGGCGGAGCTGATCCGGCTCCGGCGGAGGATCGCCATCGTCTTCCAAGGGGGTGCGCTGTTCGACTCGATGACCGTCGGGGAAAACGTGGGGTACCGGCTCTTGCAGGACGGCGAGTTGGACGAGGGCGAGATCGAGCGGATCGTCCTGGAGAAGCTGAGCTACGTCGGCCTCGAAGACACCATCGACTACTACCCCTCGCAGCTGTCGGGGGGGATGAAGAAGCGGGTCGCCATCTCGCGGGCGATCGCCTCGGAGCCGGACTACGTTTTTTTCGACGAGCCGACCACCGGCCTCGATCCGGTGGGGGTCTACAACATCTGTCACCTGATGCGACGGCTCCAGAGCGAGGGGAAGACCACCCTGATGGTGACCCACGACCTGGCGACCGCCTTTGCGGTGTCGGAGCGGTTCTCCTTCATTTACGATGCGCGCCTGATCTTCGACGGCACCCGCGAGGACATGATCCACTCCGACCTGCCGGCGATCCGCGAGTTCCTGGCGCCTTCCGACGCGTCTCTCTTCGTGGCGCACGAAACTCCAACCGGAGGGGCATTTCATGAAGCGCAGTGACAATATCGCCTGGTCCCAGTTGAAGGTCGGGATATTCATCATCTGTGCCCTCATCTTCCTGGCAGCGGGGATCATCATCATGGGGAAGCAGACCAAGCTGTTCATCCCCAAGGGAGAGGTTTCGGTCATCCTTACCGACGTTGCGGGCCTCAAGGTCGGCGCCCCGGTCTGGCTCGCAGGGGTCGACGTGGGGGCCGTGACCCGGATCCGCTTCGAACGCCCGCGAGAGAGCAACGAGGTGATGATCGAACTCGAGGTGGACAAAGAGGCACTGAAGAAGATCGGTCCCGACTCGATCATCACCGTCAAGACCCGCGGCCTGATGGGGGAGAAGTACGTCGACATCACCCCGAGCCGCGTCTATTCGGAAGTGCCCGCAAAGAGACTCTACGGGACCCCCGTGGCGAAGCTCGACGACGTGATGGCCAAGGCGGGAACCGCCTTCGATCAGCTGAACCAGATCATCGGGAAGGTGAACCGGGGTGAAGGGACCCTCGGCAGGTTCACCGAGAACCCTCAGCTCTACGACAATCTGGTCAAGCTCACCGCCGAACTCCGTGTGTTCGTCGATTCCGCAAACCGGGGTGAAGGGACCCTCGGCAAGCTGACTAAGAGCGACGAGCCGTACGAGCGGCTGATGAGCATCCTCACCCGGGCCGACGATACCCTGAAGGACATCCAGAGCTCCCAGGGGACCCTGAGCAAGCTGATCTACGACCACCAGCTGTACGACAAGCTGGTTGCCCTGGCCGACAAGAGCTCCCAGGCGGCCGACGACGTGCGGGAGCTGAACAAAAAGATCACTTCCAAGGACACCACCGTCGGCAAGTTCCTGAGCGACCGCGAATTCTACGACAAGGGGATCGCGCTGCTCGACCGGGCCGACCATTCGGTCGCGTCCTTCGAGGAGGTCGCCAACCGGATCAACCGGGGAGAAGGAACCGTCGGCAAGCTCGTCACGGAAAAGGAGCTGTACTTAAAGCTCGACCGGGTGGTCGGCGACCTGGACGCACTGGTCAAGGACGTAAAGGAAAACCCGAAGCGGTACGTGAAGTTCTCGCTGTTCTGACGGGCGGTCCTCCGGGGCTTTATAAACTTCGAGGTCTTTCGGTCTCTGACCGTTCATCGAAAGGACGTGACACCATGACGAAAAAAGCCGTGGTCCTCTACAGCGGCGGGCTCGACTCCACCACCTGCCTGGCGATCGCCAAAGAGGAAGGGTTCGCCCCCTACGCCATGAGCTTCGCCTACGGCCAGCGCCACACGGCGGAGCTGGAGGTGGCGAAGGCGAACGCCAGGGCGATGGGGGCGGCGGAGCACCTGGTGGTGGAGTTCGACCTCCGGAAGGTGGGAGGAAGCGCCCTGACCGCCGACATCACGGTGCCGAAGGAGGGGGTGGGAGACGACATCCCTGTCACCTACGTGCCGGCCCGCAACACCATCTTCCTCTCCTTCGCCCTCGGGTGGGCCGAGGTGCTCGGCGCCTTCGACATCTTCATCGGCGTGAACGCCCTCGACTATTCCGGCTACCCCGACTGCCGCCCAGAGTACATCGCCGCCTTCGAGGCAATGGCGAACCTCGCCACCAGGGCGGGGGTGGAGGGGGCGGGACGGTTCGCGATCCACGCTCCGCTCATCCGCCTCACCAAGGGGGAGATCATCAGAAAAGGGCTCGCCCTCGGGGTCGACTACGGCCGCACCCACTCCTGCTACGACCCGACCCCCGAGGGGCTCTCCTGCGGGCTGTGCGACTCCTGCCGGCTCCGCCTCAAGGGGTTCGCCGAGGCCGGGGTGCCTGATCCGGTGAAGTACGCCGACAAATTTTGAATTATGAATTTTGAGTTTTGAATTGAAAGTCTGAACGCGAAAGGTACATGAGTGAATGGCGAAAGAAAATAACTCAAAACTCGAAACTCGAAACTCAAAACTGGCATCACTCACCGATGTTCAGCGAAGGCGCGACACCCGGCGCATCGCCATCAACAAGGTCGGGGTGAAGGACATCTCCTACCCGATAGTGGTGATGGACAAGAACCGCTCCGTCCAGCACACCGTCGCCCGGGTCAACATGTACGTGGACCTCCCCCACCACTTCAAGGGGACCCACATGAGCCGTTTCATAGAGATCCTCGACGCCTACCGGGAAAAGATCGCCCTCGACAAGATGGAAACCATCCTGCAGCGGATGAAGGAGAAGCTCGGCGCCTCCTCCGCCCACCTGGAGATCGAATTCCCCTACTTCATCGAGAAAAGGGCCCCGGTCTCCGGTGCCCGCGGGTTGATGGAGTACACCTGCACCTTCAAGGCGAGCCTCGCGGACCGGCTCGACTTCGTCCTCGGCGTCAAAGTGCCGGTCACCTCGCTCTGCCCCTGCAGCAAGGAGCTGTCACGCTTCGGAGCCCACAACCAGCGCTCCATCATGACCGTCCAGGTCCGCTACCGTGAGTTCCTCTGGATCGAGGACCTGGTCGAGCTGATCGAGTCGTGCGGCAGCTCGCCGGTCTACTCGCTCCTGAAGCGGGAGGACGAAAAGTTCGTGACCGAGTCCGCCTACGAGAACCCCCGGTTCGTGGAGGACATGGTCCGGGAGGCGACCGTGAGGCTCGACGCCCTGGAACAGGTTACCTGGTTCTCGGTGGAGGCGGAGAACTACGAGTCGATTCACAAGCATTCGGCATACGCCGCGGTGGAGCGGGACAAGCGGTGATGCGACAATCTCAACAATTCGCGCCCCCGGAAGGAGCGCAAAAAGCGGTGAACCACACTCCGAAATGCCACTGCTGGCTGTTGCACGTTGCAAGTATCCCGTAAAGCGTTGCACAGAGCGCGTTGCAGCGCACTTAACCCACACCCCCCTGTGGACAATTCTGTGGATAAGTCGCGAAATTGTGGAAAAAGCTACATTTTTACCCTTTCCTCCCCCCGTTAATCCCCCACTGGCCGCGGGTTTACGGGATTTCCCCTTTTCAGCCAATCTCCCGCACAAACAGGCGGTTATGGATACAGAGTTAAAGAAAGCTCTCATTATGTTTGCCAAACGCCCCGTCCCCGGCCGGGTCAAGACCAGGCTCTCTCCCCCCCTCTCGCCGGGAGAGGCGGCCGAGCTCTACCGTTGCATGCTGTTGGATCTCCTGGCGAAGGGGGGGGCCCTCGCCGGGGTGGACCCGTGGCTCTTCCACGAGCCGGACGCGGAGGCCGCCCCGTTCTTCGCCGAGGTGGCCCCGGGGATGCCCTGCGCCCCCCAGGAGGGGACAGACCTGGGGGAGCGGATGGCGAACGCCTTCCGGCGGCTCGCCACGGGATACGGCGGGATCGCCATCATCGGCACCGACCTCCCCGACCTCCCGATGGCGTACGTGGAGGAGGCTTTCCGGCGGCTGGACGCGGGCGAGGCCGACGCGGTGCTGGGACCTGCCGATGACGGCGGCTACTACCTCGTCGCCATGGGGGAACTGCACGCGGAGCTCTTCCGGGACGTTCCGTGGTCGAGCGAAGAGGTGCTGGCGACGACCCTTGCGCGGGCTGAGGAGGCGGGCATCGCCGTCTCCCTCCTGCCGGTCTGGCACGACGTCGACACCGTCGACGACCTGCAGCGGCCCGAGCTCCTCGCCGCGGCAAACGGCACGCCGCTGACACGGGAGTTTATCGGCACCTGGCTGAAGGGAGGAGGAGAGCCCCGACGCGGCTGATTAATTAGATTTACTTATGTGTACTTTTCTCTCAGGTTGTTATATGACTCGTTACATTAAGATGGTGAGTCTTGCAACACTTCTGAGGAGGAGAGCATGGGATTGCGATCAAAAGGGTTGGTTATCATGGTGCTGGTGCTTGTCGGAGTGGCCACTGCCGGGATATCGATGGCGGCGGAGATCAGGATCGGCATCATGCAGGCGCAGGCCGGAGATGCACGAAAATACCAGCCGCTGCTCGATTACCTGGGCAAAAAAGGGCTCCCGGCAACATTCGTTACGGCGAGCACGTATCCTGCGGCAGCCGACATGTTCGCCAAGGGGCAGGTAGATGCCATGTTCAGCGGATCGGGCGTTGCCGGCACGCTGCTGATCAAGGATGTTGCCGAACCGTTGGTGCGGCCGGTAAACCAGGATGGCACCAGCACCTACTCGGCCGTTGTCGTCGTGAAGAAAGGTAAGGAAAAATTTACCGGCTCCGGAGAATGTTTTGCCGGGAAGCGGGTAATTTTCACCTCTCTGGCGTCCTCGGGAGAATTCTATTATCATTCCCTGGGTGCGTCGAAGGCAAAGGAGATCATGCAGGCAGCATCACATGGGGCGGCCCTCGATGCCCTCAGCAGGGGACAGGCAGATGTCGCCATCGTAAAGAACCGTGTCTGGGACAAGGAAAAAGCAAAATACCCTGACCTGGAGCAGATCGGCAAGGACAAGACCGAAAACCCGGACAACAGCCTGATGGTTTCGAAAAAACTGGCAGGCAGCACCTCGGCGCAGCTTTCGTCGATACTGCTGGGACTGGGCAATGACACGTCCGCCGAGGCGAAGGCGGTGAAGGAGTCCTTGAAGATTACCAGGTTTATCAAGACAACGCATGCAGACTTCAAGGGAACCCTGGCACTGCTGAAAAAGGCAGGCGTCACAAAGTCCTTTGCCTTCAAGTATTGAGATAGCAACCCTGCTTGCCGTGCCCGCTGTGGCATGAACCACAGGGGGCACGGCATCTGTCACCCGCATTCGGGAGCTTAACGGAGATATGTGCCCATGCCTGCCAGCTTTCTTGTGACCAGGTCTATCAGTACCCGGTTTCTCGTTCTAGCCGTTGTGATGGTTGTCGTAATATTCGGTGGCCTCGGGGTCTTCATCGCCACGCAGAACGCCTCTGCGCTTCGTGTCTCCCTCGACTCCAAATCGACGTCGGTCGCCGACCTCGCATGCAGTACCGGTTCGGAACACCTGACAAACTTCAATTTCCAGGCCCTTGACCTGCTGGTCGAAAATATCGTCAAGGATCCCGATGTGGTGTTCGCAGGCTTTTACAATGAAAAGAAGGAGCTGGTGACCAAACGGCCGATGCCGGACGGGATGAAAAATGCCCAGATCATTTCCCGGGACTTGAAGGACGCAAACGGCACCATTATCGGCTCACTCAAGATCGCTTACCGGAAGGACACCGTTGCAAAGAGCCTGAAGAAACTCGTATTCATCCTGATCGCAGGCACCGTGGCGGCTATCTGCGTCTTCTCCATAGGGATCACCATAGCATCCAGACGGATGATTCTTGCCCCCGTGAACAGGCTGTGCGTGGCCATTGCCAAGGTTGCGGAGGGTGACTTGTCGCAAAAGCTCGAAGCCGGCTCAAACGATGAAATCGGAACGCTGACAACGGCACTCAACGGCATGGTCGAAAATCTCAACCACATGGTGCAAGCGGTAAACAGGACATCGGATGAGCTGAACACCATAACCGGCGATATCTCGGCCGTATCAGGAAAGGTCGTTAATGCGGCCCAGATCCAGTCAGACGGGGTGGGCAACACCTCTTCGGCCGTTACCGAAATAAGCGCCTCCATCAGGGGGGTAAACCAGAATGTTGCCGATCTTTCTACAACAGCAGCCGAGGCGTCGTCCTCGATCCTCGAGATGACCGCCAGTGTCGAGGAGGTAGCGCTGAATACCGAGACCCTGGCACAGTCGGTCGCCGAGGTGAGTTCATCCATATCCCAGATGGCGGTTTCGATCAAGCAGGTGAGCGGTGGCGTGAGCACCCTCCTGGAAGCGGCCAACAGCACGGCATCGTCCATGATGCAAATGGACTGCTCCATCAAGCAGGTTGAGAAGAATGCTGCGGATGCCTCGACAATCTCGGACATTGTCAGACAGGATGCTGAGATCGGCCGGGCCGCGGTCGAGGAGTCCATCGCCGGCATCGACGAAATCGAGCGTTCAACCGAGATTACCTTCGAGGTGATAAACTCCCTCTCCAGCAAGGCAGGTGAAATCGGCTCCATTCTCCAGGTTATCGACGATGTGGCGGAGCAGACCAACTTGCTCTCCCTCAACGCAGCGATCATTGCCGCCCAGGCCGGTGAACAGGGGAAAGGGTTCGCGGTGGTAGCAGAGGAGATCAAACAGCTGGCAGAGCGAACCAAGACCTCTACAAGGGAAATATCCAGGGTGGTCAAGGGGGTACAGGACGAGACGGCAAAGGCGGTCAGCGCCATTCAGCGAACCGAAAAGAGTGTAAGCAACGGAAAAGCCCTATCGGATAAATCCAGTACGGCGCTCAACAAGATTTTCGAAGGAGTGCGCAATGCCACCTTCCAGATGAAAGAGATCGCCGCGGCGACGCTTGAACAGTCAAAAGGGAGTCAACAGATCAGCGTGGCAATGGAGCAGATATCCAGCATGGTGAAGCAGATCGACAACGCAACCAGGGAGCAGGCCCTCGGGAGCGACCTGATCATGACATCCGCGGAGAGGATGAGGAGCATAACCGCCCAGGTCAGAAACGCGGCCGTGGAGCAAAGCGCGGTAAGCAAGTTCATTGCGGTATCGACGGAAAACATCTCAGGAATGATCGGTCAGATAAAGCGTGCCTGCGCCGAACAGGAGCGAAGCATCGGGATGATTACCGGTTCGGTCGAAAATATCCAGTCGTCGGCTGCGATCAACGTCGAGGCGACCAAAAAGATGGACGAGTCGGTGGACGGGCTTTTTCAACAGATAACAACAGTCAGGGAGGAAATGAACGCTTTCAAGATATGACTCCCAAGGCTTCAGAGATCGCCGGTCACGACTCCGTTTTGGGGAGAGCATGAAGAACCTGCACGGCAACATCCGCAAGCTCTACGCCTTCTCCTTCCTGCAGATGACCCTCTTCCCGATGGCGATCATCACCCTCTTCTGGAAGGACCGGATCGGCCTCTCCCTCGCCCAGATCCTCCTCCTGCAGAGCATCTTTTCCGTGGCGACGGTCGTGCTCGACTACCCGGCGGGGTACGTGAGCGACCGGCTCGGCTACCGCGTCGCCCTCACCTTCGCGTCGCTCCTCGGCATCGTCGGGTGGGGGATCTACACGGTTGCCACGACCTTCTCGCACGTCCTCCTCGCCGAGATCGTCCTCGGGATCTCCCTCTCGTTCATCAGCGGCTCCGACAGCGCCCTCCTCTATGAGACGCTGCGGGCGGAGGGAAAAGAGCAGCTCTATGCGCGCTTCGAGGGGCGGATGAACGGCTTCGGCCAGACCGGCGAAGCACTCGGGGCGGTGTTCGCCGGGGTCATCTACGCCGCCGCGCCGCTTCTCCCGTTCTTCCTCCAGGTCGGGGTCTGGGTCGCCGCGTTCGGCGTCACCAGGACAATGGTGGAAACGCCGCGGGAGACGGGCACGCCCCGCTCCCACCTCGCCGAGGCCTTCCGGACGGCCCGCTACGCCTTCCGGGACAACCGGCACCTCCGGTACACCATCCTCCTGAACACGCTCCTCGGTATCGCCTCCTTTTTCCCGGTCTGGCTCATCCAGCCCTACATGCGGCAGACCGGGGTCCCGATCGCCTGGTTCGGCCCGGTCTGGGCCGGCGCCAACCTGACGGTTGCCCTCTTCTCCCTGGCGAGCCACCGCATGCATACGCGCCTGGGGGACCTGGGCATGGTGGCGCTCTTCCTCGCCCTGATCGCCGCGGGGTACGCCGGCCTCGGGGTGATAGGAGGTCTCTGGGGTTTCCTCTTCTACTACCTCCTCACCGCCATGCGGGGGCTGCGGGGGCCGATGATGCTCTCCCACACCCAGGTGGAAAGCCCCTCCGCGAACCGCGCTGCCGTCCTTTCCCTCCAGTCGGTATCATTCCGGATATTCTTTGCCTGCACCGGCCCCTTCGTCGGGCGACTGGCCGACGCCGCAGGCGTCCAGCGGACGTTCCATCTCCTCCTCTATGCCTTCCTGGTCGCCCTGCCGCCACTCGCGCTCCTTTTCCTGAGGAGCTGCCGCCAAAGAAATACGGCATGACAACCAAAACAAAGTCAGAATCATTGCACGCGGATCAAATATGATATATTTCTAATCAGGCGGATTCACACGCCTTTGATGTATCTTCCGGTCACTAGTCACCACCTTTAACCCTTGACACCCCGCGCACCCGGTTGTATTTTTAGCCAGCATCACTTAACCACCCAGGAGGTACTGCCATGAACCGCATCGTCCTCGCTGCCCTGCTTCTCACCCTCGTCTGCGGCCGGGCTTTTGCCGCGGGGGGGCTCGACGCATTTCTCGACAGCCTCAACGTACAGGCAAAGGCCGACATGAACGGCTTCGCCGCCAAGGTGAGCGCCCAGTTCGGCGCCCCCCTCACCCAGGTCCAGACCGTCATCAGCACGGTCAAGCAGCCGGCCGACGCCTTCATGGTTTTCCAACTCGGACAGATGGCCCGCAGGCCCCCCGAGACGGTCATGCACACCTACATGGCCAACCGGGGCAAGGGATGGGGGGTTATCGCCAAGGATCTCGGGATCAAGCCCGGGTCGCCCGAGTTTCACGCCCTCAAGCGGGGCGACCTCGTCCTGAACGGCATTCCGGGCGGAGGACCGGGTGAAGGGCATGAGAAGGGGCACGGAAAAGGGAAGGGAAAAGGGAACACCTGGTAGCATCGAAGGTAGAAAAGGGAAAAAGGGGGCAAACTCGACAAAGTACAGGCATGACGTGCTTCAGAAACCATAGTGGTTGACAACCGAGAGGAGGAAGAGATGAATGCATTGACGCTCGTTTTTGTGGCATTGTGTGTGTTCGCGCTGGCCTACCGGTTCTACGGCTTGTTTCTGGCAAGCAAGGTGATGGGACTTAATGACGACCGGGTAACACCTGCCGTCTCCATGGCGGACGGGCACGACTACGTGCAAACCAACAAGTACGTCCTGTTCGGCCACCATTTTGCCGCCATCGCCGCTGCCGGGCCCCTTCTCGGGCCGGTCCTCGCCGCCCAGTTCGGCTTCCTCCC
The DNA here is from genome assembly GCA_035490915.1 of Geobacteraceae bacterium. Classification (GTDB taxonomy): domain Bacteria; phylum Desulfobacterota; class Desulfuromonadia; order Geobacterales; family Geobacteraceae; genus JAMPXD01. The sequence continues at coordinate 5,095 of DATJLB010000254.1, read as the reverse complement.
CGGCGCCCTCTGGATCATCATCGGGGCGGTGGTGGCCGGCGCGGTCCATGACATGATCGTGCTCTTTGCCTCGGTACGGCACAAGGGGAAGAGCCTCTCCATGATCGCCGAGACCGAGATCGGCAAGGTGGCGGGGAAGGTCGCATCCGTCGCCATCCTCTTCATCCTGATCCTGACCCTCGCCGGTCTCTCCATCGCCGTGGTAAACGCCATGTTCAACAGCCCCTGGGGAACCTACACCGTCTTCTGCACCATTCCCATCGCGATGATCATGGGGATCTACATGCAGAAGATCCGGCCGGGAGACGTCACGGGGGGGAGCATCATCGGCGTCGTCCTTTTGGCCGTGGCTATCGCAACCGGGCCGTACATTGCCGCCAGTCCTGACCTGGCGCCGCTGTTCACCTTCTCGAAGAAGCAGATCGCCCTCTTCATCCCGGTCTACGGTTTCTTCGCCTCGGTCCTGCCGGTCTGGTTCCTCCTCGTCCCCCGCGACTACCTCTCCACCTACCTCAAGATCGGAACCATCGTGCTGCTCGCTCTCGGCATTCTCGCCGTCCACCCGCAGCTCCAGATGCCGGCCATCACCCCGTACGTGGCAGGGGGCGGCCCCATCATCCCCGGCGCCGTCTTCCCCTTCATCTTCATCACCATCGCCTGCGGCGCCCTTTCCGGGTTCCATGCCATAATCGGCACCGGCACCACCCCCAAGATGATCGCCAAGGAACGGGACGTGCTCTTCGTCGGCTACGGCGCCATGCTCACGGAAGGGTTCGTGGCGGTCATGGCCCTCATCGCGGCCTGCGTCCTCGTTCCGGCGGACTATTTCGCCATCAACGCCGCACCGAAGGCTTTCCAGGCCCTCAACATGGCAACCGTGAACCTCCCCGCCCTCTCCCAGGCGGTGGGCGAGCAGGTGCAGGGACGGCCCGGGGGAGCCGTATCGCTCGCCGTCGGGATGGCCTACATCTTCTCCTCCATTCCGTTCATGAAGGGGTTGATGGCCTACTGGTACCACTTCGCCATCATGTTCGAAGCGGTTTTCATTCTTACAGCGGTCGATGCCGGGACACGGGTGGGGCGCTACCTGCTGCAGGAGATGATCGGCAAGGTCTCGCCGAAATTCCTCGACAACAAGTGGACCCCGGGAGTAGCCATCACGAGCCTCATCTTCACCTCCGCCTGGGGATACCTGGTGTACACCGGCGACATCACCACCATCTGGCCCCTGTTCGGCATGAGCAACCAGCTCCTCGCGACCTGCGCCCTGATCGTCGGGACCACCATGCTGATCCGGCTTGGCAAGGCGCGATACGCCTGGGTGACCGCGGTTCCCGGCATCTTCATGATCCCGGTCACCATGACCGCCGGCTACCAGAATATCACGAAGAATTTCCTCCCCAAGGGACTCTACCTCCTCGTGGTCCTCTCCATCGTCCTCATGGTACTCATGACCATCGTCTTCATCGCGGCCTTCCTCCGCTGGTTCAAGCTCCTGCAGGTGAAGGAGCGGGTCGAGGATGCCTACGGCGAGTCGGTCATCGAGACCGTGGAGGAAGGCCGGGTGAGCTACACCTCGCTCCCTGCCCAGGAATAACAGCTATCGGCACGAACGGGGCCTCGCACCCTGCGGGGCCCCGTGCTGCGGGAGGCATCCCGAGCCAGTCGCCCCCTATGTCTGCCGATGAATACTGACGCATGCACGAAAGGATACCATGACCGAAAAGCCCACAATCGTCATCCTGGACGGGTACACCATCAATCCGGGCGACAACCCCTGGACCCCCGTGGAAGACCAGGGGACCTGCACGATCTACGACCGCACCCCCCCCGAGCTCACGGTGGAACGCGCCAGGGACGCGGAGATCATCCTGACCAGCAAGGTGAAACTGGACGCGGCAACCATCGAGACGCTGCCGAAGCTTAAGTACATATCGCTTCTCGCCACAGGGTACAACAATGTCGACGTGGCAGCGGCCGGCGGGCGGGGGATCCCCGTGTCCAACGTCCCCGCCTATTCGACCGAATCGGTGGCCCAGACCGCTTTTGCCCTTCTTCTGGAGCTGACGACCCGGGTCGGGGCGCACGACGCGGCCGTGAAGGCCGGGGAGTGGACCGCCTGCCCGGACCACTCTTTCTGGCAGGGATCGATCGTGGAACTGGACGGCCTGACCCTCGGGGTCGTCGGGTACGGCACCATCGGGCGGGCCGTCGCCAGGATCGCCTCGGCCTTCGGCATGCGGGTGATCGCCTATGTCCCCCGCATTCCCCGGGACCCTGGCCCCGTTCCGGTCCGATTCGTTCCGCTGGAGGAGCTCTTTGCCACCGCCGACGTGGTGACCCTCAACTGCCCTCAAACCGCGGAGAACGCGGGGTTTGTCAATGCCCGCCTCCTGTCGGCCATGAAGAGAAGTGCCTTTCTGATCAACGTGGCCCGCGGAGGGCTCGTGAACGAGGCCGACCTGGCCAGGGCACTGCGCGGTGGGAATCTGGCCGGGGCGGGGCTCGACGTCGTGGCCCACGAGCCGATGCTCCCCGACAACCCCCTCCTGACCGCCCCGAACTGCATATTTACGCCTCACCTCGCCTGGGCGTCCCTTGCAGCGAGACAGAGGCTCATGGGGATCGTTGCCGCCAACGTGGCATCCTTCCTGGCAGGTTCGCCGATACACCTGGTCAACGGCCATTTCCTGGCTTCGGGGGGGGAGCAAAGGAGGCCCGCATGAAGATAGCCACATACCGGCATGCCGAGACCCGGTTCATCGGCCGTTTGTCCGCCGACGGCAGCACCCTGACCCCCCTGCTCCTGGGGGACCGAGCAGGCGAGGTTGGCGCGCTTGCCGTGGTCGAACTGATGGCGGCCGGGTTGCCGCTGCCGGAGGCCGGCCCGCCCCTCCCTCTGGCCGAAGTCAGGCTTGACGCACCCATTCCGCGGCCGCGTCGAAACATCTTCTGCGTCGGCAAGAACTACCATGCCCATGCCCGCGAATTCGCGCAAAGCGGCTTCGACAGCAGCTCCAAGGCTGGCGACGACATCCCGGAGCACCCGATCATCTTTTCCAAGGTGCCCGAGTCCGTCGTGGCGCCCGGCGCGGCAATCAGGATTCCGGCGGGAGTATCGGAGGCGATCGACTACGAAGCGGAGCTGGCGGTCGTCATCGGCAGGGGGGGGCGCGGTATTCCCGCGGCGCACGCCATGGAACATGTCTGGGGATATACGATCATCAACGACGTGACGGCCCGCGACTGGCAGCAGCGGCACAAGCAATGGCTTCTCGGGAAATCGTTCGACACGTTCTGTCCGATGGGCCCCTGGCTGGTGTCGGCCGACGAGTTCGACGGCAGCGATGCGCGGGTGCGATGCTGGGTGAACGGCGAGCTGCGCCAGGATGCGCGGACCTCCGACCTGATCTTCGCCATTCCGAGCCTCATCGAAACCATCTCGGCCGGCATCACACTCTATCCCGGCGATCTGATCGCCACCGGCACGCCGGTGGGGGTCGGCATCGGCTTCACGCCGCCGAAATATCTGCGGCCCGGGGATCGGGTACGGATCGAGGTCGACGGTATCGGTGTCCTGGAGAATCCCGTCGAGAGCTCCTGACGAAAAAAACCTTACTTCAGCACCTCTACCTCGTACCCCCGCCCGCCGAGGTACGAGATGACCTCCTGGATATGCTCGTAACCGCGCGTCTCCAGCTCCAGGAGCACCTCGGTCCGCCCGAGCGGGAGAGCGATGGAGCGGCGGTCGTGGGAGATCATGTAGATGTTCGCCCGGGTGGTGGCGATGTCCGCCGAAAGCCGCGCGAGCGACCCGGGGACGTCCTCCAGCTCCACCTTCAGCTTGAGGTAACGCCCCGCCGCCAGAAGCCCCCGCTCCACCACGACCGCGATGGTCTTGACGTCGATGTTCCCCCCCGACAGGAGGCAGACCGTCCTCCCTGCCACGCCTGAAACCTTCCCGTTCAGGAGCGCTGCCAGGGTGACCGCACCCGCCCCCTCGACGAGAAGCTTCGTCCGCTCCAGGAGAGCCACGATCGCCTGGGCGATCTCCTCCTCCTCAACCAGAACCACCTCGTCCACCAATTCCCGTACGATGGGGAAGGTGCTCCCCCCCACCCGCTTCACGGCGATGCCGTCGGCAAGCGACACGGTCATCGGCGCCTCGACGAGCTTCCCTTCTTTCAGGGAATAGTGCATGGAGGGGGCCGCCGTCGCCTCCACCCCGACGATCCTGACCTGCGGGTTTGTCTCCTTGATCGCCGTGGCGATCCCGGCGATCAGCCCGCCGCCGCCAATCGGGACGAGGATGGTGGCGAGGTCGGGGGCATCCGCCAGCACCTCCAGGCCGATGGTCCCCTGCCCCGCCATCACCAGGGGATCGTCGAAGGGGTGGACGAACAGGGCGCCGCTCGCCTTCTCCGCCGCGCGGGCCGCGGCATAGGCCTCGTCGAAGTTCTTCCCGACGAGCACCACCTCGGCACCGTAGTCCCTGGTGGCAAACACCTTCTGGGGAGGGGTGCTCTCGGGCATGTAGATGGTCGCCTTTACCCCGAGGAGATCGGCAGAAAAGGCGACCCCCTGGGCGTGGTTCCCCGCGGAGGCGGTGATCACCCCCCCCGCCAGCGCCTCCCTGGGCTGCGCCGTCATGAAGTTGAGCGCGCCGCGGATCTTGAAGGAGCCGGTCCGCTGCAGGTTCTCGCACTTGAAGGAGAGGGGAAAGCCGAGCTTCTCGCTGAAATGGTGGGAATGGATCAGTTCGGTGCGCCGCACCCGCTTCTTGAGACGGTCGGCAGCCTCCGAGATCAGGCTGTAGTTTAACATAGCGGGAGTTCTGAGTTTTGAAGTATGAGTTTTGAGGTATGAGTTTCCATGCGCTTCCTGTTCATCGTTCATCGTTCATCGTTCATCGTTCATCGTTCATCGTTCATCGTTCATCGTTCATCGTTCATCGTTCAATGGTCAATGGTCAATGGTCAATGGTCAATGGTCAATGGTCAATGGTCATGGTCATGATCGTGGTCATGGTCTTGGTCATGGTCATGGTCATGGTCATGGTCATGGTCATGGTCATGGTCATGGTCATGGTCATGGT
>DATJLB010000253.1:0-14043 GCA_035490915.1 Geobacteraceae bacterium | reverse complement strand
AGTGCCCAAAGGGTATAAACAGCGCTACGTCGAGGATTGGGCGATTGAGGGCCGGGCAAAGATGATGTGAAGACAGGCGCGATAGAGGGGGGGGATATGCTTTTGGAGCAGCTTGTGGAAAAGGCAGGGCAGCGCCCGGAGTATGACTGGGACGCGTACTATTGCTGGCTGTTCAGCGAGCTCGCCGGGCGGGAGGTGACCGATTTCACCTTCTGGCACTGCAAAAAATGCTTCACGGTCAACGTAGCGTACCTTCCGGCCCGCTATGGCAAGTGCCGCGGCTGCGGACTGATCCACCTCCCTTCGGACAGATGAGTCACCCTTCCTTGATGGCGCCGAACTCGTGCCAGACCAGAAAGTCTTCATATTCGGCAATCAGGTCGTGGATGTTTTCCACGATATTGTAGTGCTTTTTTTCTTCCTCGATGATCTTCAGCAGGAGCTGGATTGACGACGGATTGCCGCCGGTGCGTTCCTTCTCCGCTATATCCTCGTAGAGCCGGATGCTGTCCGCTTCGATCTTCATGGCATAGCGGTACCCGTCCAGCTTCGTCTTCAGCTCATCGAGCACGCTTTCCTCGATCTCCAGAGTCTGGAAGATGTTTTTCGCTTCCTCGAGGGCTGTTGAATCGGCCATTTCCGGCGTTACCCCGCTTTTCATGGCATCCACCACGTCGTAGTGCTTCTGCTCGTCCGCCGCGAGGATCGAGAAGATTTTCCTCAGGCCGGGAACCGGGGTATCCTGTTCGAGGCTTTCATAGTGTGCCTTGCCGTCGAGTTCCATCTGCATCGCGAAATCGAGCACGTTCATGAGGCTCTATTCCTTCCCGATAGGGAAAGTGGCGCATGCATCGCGCCCGCGGTCGCTGAATCCACTGCTGAAAGCATAGCAGAGGAACGAAATCTGGCAAATGTGTGGCGGCAACAGGCGGGGTTTCAGTCGGCCAAATCCGCTTCGACGTCGAGGCATATGGCAACCCGCGTCCCCGCAACAACACCCCCACCATCCATCTTCTCGTTCCATGATACGCCAAAATCCATTCGGTCGAGGACGGTTGATGCCGCGAAGCCGATGGTGGTCTCGTCGCCAAAGGGGCTTGTCACCGGGCCGTGGAACTCCGCTTCGAGGACGACCTGGCGCGTTATGCCGCGTATGGTCAGGTTGCCGATGACCGTGAAGCGGTTTCCGCCGCGCCATTCGACCCGCGTGCTTGTGTAGGTGATGACCGGATGGGTGGCGACGTCGAAGAAGTCAGGGCTCAGCAGATGGTCATCCCGTTTCCTGACGCCGGTGTGGACTCCTGATACCTCGATGGTCGCTTCGACAGACGCCAACTCCGGCGCCGCCGGGTCGAACCGGATCGAACCCGAGACTCCGTTGAACTGGCCGCGCACGGTGCAGACCATCATGTGGCGTACTGTGAATGCGGCGACCGAGTGGTCGGGGTCGATGATCCATTGCGGCATGCGGCACCTCCGGATTGTTGTTCTTTACAGCAAGTATAGCCTGCGAATTGCCACGTGCCACCGGGGCATCGTGCAGTGGCTACCTTTTTTGTTGACATCGAGGGAAATATCGGCTATACAAGAACGGTTTTCACGGTCTCAAGTCAATCACCTCTTTGGTGTTCCAAGGAGGTTTTTTATACGTGCCGAACAACCGATTTCGGCGGTGTAGCTCAGCTGGTTAGAGCATACGGCTCATATCCGTAGTGTCCGGGGTTCAAGTCCCTGCACCGCCACCAATAAAAGAAGCCCCTCTTGCATGCAGAGGGGCTTCTTTTTTACCCCGATGATGTGGTATTGGTTATCCATGACTATCGACGTGGCAAATGATAGGATCACGGTGCGCGTGCGAAGAAAGGTGTTGGCCGCCATCGGGGAGCATGCGTTGTTCGGCGCGGGGGACACGGTGATCGTTGCCGTCTCGGGCGGCGCCGATTCCGTCGCCCTGCTGGATATCCTTGCATCCCTGGAGGAGTTGTGCCTCACTCTGGTCGTTGCCCATCTCAACCACTCCCTGCGAGGCGCCGAATCTGACGGCGACGAGGCTTTCGTCCGGGAACTCGCCGCACGGTACGGGCTTCCCTGCGAGGTCGAAAGGGCGGACGTGAAGGGGATGAGCAGGGCGAGGAAACTCTCCCTGGAAGAGGCGGGGAGGACGGCACGGCACCGCTTCCTGCTGGGGCTTGCCGAACGCTACGGGGCGCACGCCGTTGCCCTGGCGCACCATGCCGACGACCAGGCCGAAACGGTGCTGATGAGGCTTGTGCGTGGGGCTGGTGGTACGGGGCTTGCCGGGATCGCCCCGAAAACGTCCGGGCTGGTCCGGCCGCTCCTCGGTGTGACCCGCGGCGAGATCGAGGCCTACCTCCGTAGCCGGCAACTCCCCTTCCGAACCGACAGCTCCAACGCGGATACCATATTTCTCCGCAACCGTGTGCGTCTTGAGCTGCTACCGTACCTTGCCACCTACAATCCCTCCGTCCGCGACCGGCTCGTGGCCACGGCCGAGGCGTTGGCCGCTGATGAGGCTCTCCTGGAGGAGGTCACCAACAGGGCCGTTGCCTGTCACGGATCGGCGGCAAACGGACTGTGCGTGGCGGGCGTCCGGACCGAACCGCTCGGCGTCCGGCTGCGACTCTACCGGCGGTTGCTGCACCTGACCAAGGGGGACCTTAACCGGATTAGCTCACGTCATCTGTACGCAATCGATCGGCTGGTGTTTTCCGAGCGTCCCAACGGCTCGTTGACGCTGCCGGCCGGAGCCGTTGTGGCCAGGCGCTACGATACCCTGTCCTTTGCAGTGCTGACCGCAGATGCGCCGGCAGGGGGAGCGGAGTTGGCGCTCGATGGGCCGGGGACCTATTCCCTTCCGGGGGGGGGCATGCTTAAGGTTGAGGAAGCGGATTTTCCCGGGTTATGGCAGGATGTCCCGCCTGGCGTCGCCTTTTTCGATGCCGATGCGGCCCCTTTCCCCTGGCTTGTCAGGACATTCCGGGCGGGGGACCGGATCGTGCCTCTCGGCATGGCCGGTCACAAAAAGGTGAAGGATCTTTTCATCGACGCGAAAGTTCCGCCAGAGGCCCGTCGCCGGACTCCTCTCCTCTTTTCCGGGGGACGTCTCATCTGGGTCTGCGGTCTGAGGGTTTCCGCCGAGTCCCGTATCACCGGCCTGACCGGTCGGGTCGTGCGGGCGGAAATTCTTGATTTTACTCCTTAAAGAGACTTGTCAAACAACGGTCTTTGTGCTAACTTCCCATAGTTAATACCGGCATTTAACCTTCTGCACGGCGATTGCGGCGTGCACATCTACATGGGGGTATCCTTGAATCAGTTTTATAAAAATATCGCGCTGTGGCTGGTCATCAGCCTGATGATGATCCTTCTCTTCAACCTGTTCAACAAGCCGAAACCGGTGCAGGAGAAGCTTACCTACAGCGACTTCATCACGGCTGTGGACGGTGGAAAGGTCAGTTCGGTCACGATCCAGGGGAACGATGTCTCCGGCAAGTTCAGCGACGGCAAGGAGTTCCGGACCTACAAGCCTGCCGATGCCCTCCTGTCCCAGAAACTGCTCGAAAAGAACATTGCCATCTCGGCGCGTCCTGAAGAGGAGAAATTTTCCTGGTTCTCCATCTTCATTTCCTGGTTCCCGCTCATCCTGCTGGTCGGGGTCTGGATCTTCTTCATGAGGCAGATGCAGGCCGGCGGCGGCAAGGCGATGGCCTTCGGCAAGAGCCGGGCGAAGCTCCTGACGGAAGCGCAGGGGAAGATCACCTTCGAGGATGTGGCGGGGGTGGACGAGGCGAAGGAGGAGTTGGAGGAGATCATCCAGTTCCTGAAAGACCCGAAAAAGTTCACCAAGCTGGGGGGACGGATCCCCAAAGGGGTTCTGCTCGTCGGTCCTCCTGGCACCGGCAAAACCCTCCTTGCCAGGGCCGTTGCCGGTGAGGCGGGTGTCCCCTTCTTCTCCATTTCCGGCTCGGACTTCGTGGAGATGTTCGTGGGGGTCGGTGCCAGTCGGGTCCGCGACCTGTTTGTCCAAGGGAAAAAGAACGCCCCCTGCATCATCTTCATCGACGAGATCGATGCCGTCGGGCGGCACCGCGGCGCGGGCCTGGGAGGTGGGCACGACGAGCGCGAGCAGACCCTCAACCAGCTCCTGGTGGAGATGGACGGTTTCGAATCGAACGAAGGTGTCATCCTGATCGCGGCCACCAACCGCCCCGACGTGCTCGATCCGGCGCTGCTCCGTCCCGGCCGGTTCGACCGCCAGGTGGTGGTCCCGCGTCCCGACGTCAAGGGGAGGGAGATGATCCTGAAGGTGCACGCCAAGAAGACCCCCCTTGCGCCCAACGTTGACCTCGGGGTCGTTGCCCGCGGCACTCCCGGTTTTTCCGGCGCCGACCTCTCCAACGTGGTCAACGAGGCGGCCCTCCTGGCGGCGCGCAAGGACAAGAACATGGTCGACATGCAGGACTTCGACGACGCCAAGGACAAGGTCCTCATGGGTGTGGAGCGCCGCAGCATGGTGATCTCCGAAGAGGAGAAGAAGAACACTGCGTACCACGAAGCGGGTCACACCCTGGTGGCCAAGCTCATTCCGGGCACGGACCCGATCCACAAGGTATCCATCATCCCCCGCGGGATGGCGCTCGGCGTTACCATGCAGCTCCCCATCGAAGACAAGCACAGCTACTCCAAGGAGTCGCTCCTGAACCGGATCGCCGTGCTCATGGGGGGACGGGCGGCGGAGGAGATCATCTTCAACTCCAAAACCACGGGTGCCGGCAATGACATCGAACGGGCCACCGAAATGGCTCGGAAGATGGTCTGCGAGTGGGGGATGAGCGACAAGCTGGGGCCGGTGACGTTCGGGAAGCGGGACGAGCAGATCTTCCTCGGCCGGGAAATGGCCACCCACAAGAATTACAGCGAGGCGACGGCGATCGAGATCGACGAGGAGATCAGGAAGATCGTCGACAACTCGTACGCGCGGGTCCTGCAGCTTCTCAAAGACAACATCGATATTCTCCACCGTCTTTCCCAGGAGCTCGTCGAGAAAGAGAACCTGAGCGGCGACGAGGTGGATGCGATCGTGAGGGGCGGGGCTTCCGCCGGGGCCGCCGGGGCGCCCGCACCAGCAATCGGAGAGACTGCAGTTTAACATGGGCTATACCCTCAGGGTCCTGTCGGTCAAGACGTCGTTGGATGCGGAGCGGGAGCTGGCGGCGATCGGCCTCGATCCTTTCAGCATCCCTAATATCGGTCCCAAAATGCTCCACCGGGTCCTTCTGCTGGAAAGGATCGATCCGGAGGAAGGGCGTCTCCTCAAGCAGGTGCTTCTGGCCCTGGGAGGAGATGCTGCGGTTGGGGCGCATGGGGCGGAGCGGGTGCAGACCGGGATCCCCGTCATTCTGATGGGGACGGACAAGCAGCTGCGCATGCTCTGCGCCGAGCTTTTGCAGCGCACTTTCGGCTTGCCCCTCCTCGCTGCCGACATCCTCCGACTTCTCGATAACGATGCCTCTCCCTGCCGCCAGTGGAATATCGGCAGGCGCACCCTGGATTTTTCCAGGCGTCCCGGCGTCATGGGGGTGCTTAATGTAACGCCGGATTCCTTCTCCGACGGCAACCGGTACGCACTCGTCGAGAAAGCCGTGGCAAGGGCTCTGGAGATGGAAGACGAAGGTGCCGACATCATTGACATCGGCGGAGAGAGCACGAGACCTTTTGCCACGCCGGTGCCGGATGACGAGGAGCTGCGGCGGGTAATCCCTGTCCTTGAGCGACTTTCCGGAAGATTGACTGTTCCGGTCTCCGTGGATACCTTCAAGTCTTCAGTCGCCAGGGAGGCACTTGCCGCGGGGGCTGAGATAGTCAACGACATAAGCGCACTAACCTTCGACGAGGGGATGGCCGAGGTGGTTGCTACGGCAAAAGCCGGCCTGGTCCTGATGCATACGAGGGGAAAGCCCGCCGAGATGCAGAAAGATACGGCTTACGGTTCTCTTGTTTCGGAGGTGGCGGCTTTCCTCAGGGATTCCATCGCCCTGGCTGAAGCGGCCGGGATCGAGCCGAGGCGGATTGTCGTCGATCCCGGGATAGGTTTCGGCAAAAATGCCGCCGGGAACCTGGAGATCATCAGAAAGCTGCCGGAATTTTCCACGCTAGGGCGGCCCATCCTGGTGGGCACTTCCCGGAAGTCCTTTATTGGAACGGTCCTGGGGCGTGGTGTGTCAGAAAGGGCTTTCGGTACTGCCGCCACGGTGGCACTTGCCCTTGCGAACGGCGCCTCGGTTGTCAGGGTCCATGACGTCCGCGAGATGAGGGACGTTGCCGATATGGCGATGGCGCTCATTGCGCCTTTAAATTAAGCCGTTTTAGCCGTGTCCTGCGTAACGCACTTTCACCGATTCTATCCATACCGACCCATGAGACGCCGCGGTGACAAGGATGACGGATTTACTGCACAATACCGGATGGTTTCTCGATCTGTTGGATGTGGTCCTGGTGGCGTTTGTTATCTACCGTGTCATACTCCTTCTGAAAGGAACCTTGTCGAGTCGTTATCTCTACGCTTTCGCCGCCATCATCGTCATCTCTCTCATTTCACGTTTCGCTGGGCTTCGGGCAACCACCTGGCTGTCCGATAATTTCCTCGGTTCCCTGATAATCGTTCTTGTCGTTGTTTTCCAGCATGATATCCGCCGGGCTCTTGTTATCACGAGGCGCAGCCGTATCAGCACCGAACCTGCCCAGGATGAGGCGAGCGAGGCGCTCGAAGAACTCGTGTCCGCCGCTGAAGCGCTTGCCCAGAAAAAAATCGGGGCGCTGGTGGTCTTTGAGCGGGAGATGTCCCTGAACAATTTTATCGCGGTCGGTACCGAGATCGATGCCAAGGTTACCAGCGAGCTGATTACATCCATATTTCTTCCCTATTCACCGATTCACGATGGTGCGGTCATCATTCAGAAGGGAAAGTTGACCAAAGCGGGCTGTTTTCTACCTCTGACTCAGAACCCGCTGGTCAGCAAGTCTCTGGGAACCAGACACAGGGCGGCCATAGGCCTTACCGAGGTGGTCGACTCCGTCGTCGTGGTCGTTTCCGAGGAAACCGGTAAGATTTCGGTGGTGGTCGGCGGTAGGATAACCCGAGATCTGGACGCCGTGACACTGAGAAAGGCCCTGAAGCGACTTCTTGGACCGAGGTGGTTGTCGTGAGCATCCAGAGGCTGACGAAAAATCTCGGACTGAAAGCGCTGTCGTTGATGCTGGCGGTGCTGCTCTGGCTTTCGGTGACCGGCGCCACGGAAGGTGAGATGGCGATTAGGGTTCCGGTCCACTTACGAAACCTCGCCCCTCAGCTTTTTGTGATGTCGAAGGTGCCGCATGCCGTTGAGCTGCGGGTTGCGGGGCCGAAGATTCAGCTGATGCGTCTTGTCGGTGACCATTTGTCGGTCTCCCTCGATTTGCAGGGGGTGGGGGCGGGGAACGTGACGTTTGCCGATTTGGAGCGAACCGTCGTCCTGCCGGTCGGTCTCCGTGTCACGCGCGTCTACCCGGCTACTATCGACATGAATCTGGTGCGGGCCGATAAATAACCCCGACCAGCCCGTCCAGCTGTCAGGGACTGGCGAACGTGCAACTCTTACAAATTCATTGCTGGCAGGAAAGGGATTGTGGCATGAAGAAGCTTTTTGGTACCGATGGCGTCCGGGGGGTGGCAAACGTCTACCCCATGACCTCCGAGATGGCGATGCAGATCGGGAGGGCTGCGGCCCATATCTTCAAGAACGGCCATAAGCGCCACCGGATCGTGATCGGCAAGGACACCCGTCTTTCCGGCTACATGATCGAGAATGCACTGGCAGCCGGCATCTGTTCCATGGGGGTCGATGTCCTGCTGGTAGGGCCGCTCCCGACTCCCGGGATTGCCAACATCACCTCATCCATGCGGGCTGACGCAGGGGTCGTGATCTCCGCTTCCCACAACCCGTTCCAGGATAACGGCATCAAGTTTTTCTCCCGCGACGGCTACAAGCTCCCCGACGAGATGGAGCTCCGGATGGAAGAACTGATCTTCTCGAAAAAGATCGATTCGCTCCGCCCCATTGCGACCGAGGTTGGCAAGGCCTTTCGGATCGACGATGCCGTCGGTCGCTACGTGGTCTTCCTGAAGAGCACGTTTCCAAAGGATCTCGACCTGGCGGGGATGAAGATCGTGCTGGACTGCGCCAACGGCGCGGCCTACAAGGTCGCACCGGCCGTCCTGGAAGAGCTGGGGGCGGAGGTGATCCCTGTCGGGGTGAAGCCGAACGGCACCAATATCAACGCCGGTTGCGGCTCGCTCCATCCCGAGGTGATCAGCGAGGCGGTCAAGGAGCACCGGGCGGATCTGGGGATCGCGCTGGACGGTGACGCGGATCGGGTGATCTTTGTCGACGAGTTCGGCAGCGAGGTGGACGGCGATCACATCATGGCGATCTGTGCAACTGACATGCTGTCGCAGAAAAAGCTCCGCAAGAACACGCTTGTGGCGACGGTCATGAGCAACATGGGATTGGATATCGCAGTAAAAAAGGCGGGCGGAAAAATCGTAAAAACCGCTGTCGGCGACCGCTACGTCGTGGAAGAGATGCTCCGGAAAGGGTATAATCTGGGAGGGGAGCAGTCGGGCCACATGATCTTTCTCGACCACAACACCACCGGTGACGGCATGCTGTCGGCGCTCCAGGTGCTCGCCATCATGCGGCGGCAGAACAAGGCCCTGTCGGAGCTCGCGGGGGTGATGACGTCTCTTCCCCAGGTGCTGGTGAATGTCCGGGTTGCGGAAAGAACGGACATCATGACCATCCCCGAGGTGGCAGGGCTGGTACGGGACGTCGAACGGCAGCTGGATGACATGGGGAGGATCCTGATTCGCTACTCGGGGACCGAACCGCTGCTCAGGATCATGCTGGAAGGACCGGACAAGATGCAGATCGCCGGCTGGGCGAAGGAGATTGCCGATCTGGTCGAGCAGAAGCTCGGGGGGAAATAATATGGCCAGGTTAGGGGTAAACATCGATCATATCGCCACGCTCCGCCAGGCGCGGGGAGGTTCGGAGCCGGACCCGGTTGCTGCGGCCGCCATCGCGGAGCTTGCCGGTGCGGACGGCATCACGATCCATCTGCGTGAGGATCGTCGCCATATCCAGGACCGGGACCTCAAGCTGCTCCGACAGACGGTGCAGACGCGGCTCAATCTGGAGATGGCCGCCACGCATGAGATGGTCGGTATTGCCCTGACGGTGGGCCCCGAGATGTGTACGCTCGTTCCGGAAAAGCGCCAGGAACTCACCACCGAAGGGGGGCTTGACGTCAGGCTGAACTTGGAAGCCATAGCCGATGCCGTCCGAAAGCTGCAGGATGGTGGGATTGCCGTCAGCCTCTTTATCGATCCCGATCCGGATCAGGTGAAGGCTGCCGACAAGGTGGGAGCCGATTACATAGAAATCCACACCGGGTCGTATGCGGAAGCGAAGGACCTGAAGGCCGAAGAAGAGGAGGTTGTCAAGATCGGCAATGCCGTGAAGCTTGCCGCCAAGCTCGGGCTGGGAATAAACGCCGGTCACGGCCTGAACTATTGGAACATCAAAAGGATCGCTTCCCTGGGGGGGATCGAGGAATTCAACATCGGCCACTCTATCGTTTCACGGGCGGTGCTTGTCGGGCTCGACCGCGCCGTGCGGGACATGGTGGAGCTGATAAAATACGCCTGACAGCAGAAGGTTCCAGATGACTGCCCATGACGGTAAGAAGATGATCGCCGCTTGGCTTGAGGAAGGGGTCTTTGCGGAACGGCTTCCCGAGGTGGAGAGGCTCAAAGAGGTTCCGCAGTCCGAGGAGTACCACGGTGAAGGAGATGCGTTCGTCCATACCATGCTTGCTGTTCAGGCTGTGGCGGATGAGGCCGACATCCGGGTTTTCTGGGGAGCGCTTCTGCACGATATTGGGAAGAGAGTGACGACAAAGCTGGTTCATGGTCGCTGGCGATCCTTCGGCCATGCTGAAGCAGGGGCGAAGATGACGCCGGCGATCATGGAACGTTTGGGAATGCCGGAATTGGCCCAGGATGTGACCTGGCTCGTCAAGCACCACCAGTTCCATTTTTCCTGGCAGCTTCCGCCTGGCGCAAAACCTACCCGTAACCAACTGCGGTTCATGGACCACCCGCTGTTTCCCCTGCTGCTCCAGGTTTGCGTTGCCGATGGGAGAGCTTCCCACGGGAAAAGTGGTAAAGGGGAGATGGTGGACAGGCTGGCCGAACTTTACGCTGACCAGCAGAAGAAGTCCGATTCACGGACATTTCAGGATTGACGCAGGCTTGATTTTTATTCAATGGTGATGGAGGGGTGACAATGGCTTTGCCTAAAATTCTGTTGGTGGACGACACCAAATTGTTCCTCAAGCTGGAGCAGGAGTACCTGAGACAGTCCTCGGCGCAGATTCTTACCGCGGGGAATGGACAGGAGGCCCTCGAAATTGCCCATACCAACCGTCCCGATCTTATTTTCATGGACCTGAACATGCCGGTCATGGACGGGATCACCTGCTGTACCGCTCTCAAGGCCAACCCTGCCCTGCGGGACATTCCCGTCATCCTGGTGACGACGGAGGGGACGGATGATAGTGTAGCGCGCTGTAAGGGCGCTGGCTGCGACGGCTTTCTCACCAAACCGATCGATCGGAAGGCTTTTCTTGACATCGGCCGCGCCTTCTTGCCGGGCATCGACCGCCGTGAACGACGGATCCCCTGTCGAATCAAGGTCCTGTTCCGGATCAACGACCGTGAGAATCTGTGCGGCACATGTCTCGACCTCTGTAGCGGCGGAATGTACGTCGCCTTTCCGGGTGAGGTCAAGCTCGGCGACAAGGTGGAACTGAGCATGCTTGTGTCGGGAAACAGCGACGACCTCGTGGAGGCATGGGGACGTGTTTCCTGGGTAAATTCCTCCGAGGACAGGAAGAAGCCGAAACTATCGGAAGGATTCGGCGTGGAATTCCAAGCCATCACGGAGGAGTCGGTTCGGCTTATCAAGAGGTTCATCGAACAGGGAATTTTGATCCGCGGGGGGGCGTGACGCCAGAAGGCGACACGGGTGGCGAAGGTTTCTCGTGCTTTCGGGGTGATCTGGTGATTTTTGGTACCGGCATAGATATTGTGGATATTTCCCGATTTGAGCGGTTTGTGGCGGAGAATAACGTTTCCCTCTTTCAACGGCTCTTTACCGCCGGGGAACAGGAGTACTGCGCGGCGAAGAAGAGAAGCGCCCAGCATTATGCACTTCGTTTCGCCGCCAAGGAGGCCTTTTTAAAGGCCCTCGGCACAGGCTTGCGGGAAGGCGTTTCCTGGCGCGACATGGAAGTGGTGCATGATGTCTATGGCAAACCGGAACTGCATCTTTCCGGAGGGGCGGCGCAGCTTTTTGCATCCAAGGGACTGCGTCGCTGTTTTCTTTCCCTTTCCCATGACGGCAACTGTGCTGTCGCGTCCGTGATTCTGGAGGCCTGATGAAAATCGTCAGCGGCGAAGTCATGCAGATGATGGACCGGCGGACCATTGAAGAATACGGGATCAGCGGACTGACACTGATGGAAAATGCCGGGCGGAGGTGTGCCGAGGCGATCATCAAAGAATTTGGCCAAATGGCGAATGCCGTTGTTGTGGCGGGGAAGGGGAACAACGGTGGCGACGGTTACGTAATAGCCCGTCTGTTACGGGGGCAGGGGTGGCATGTGGCAACCTTCGTACTTGCCGAAAAGGACCAAATTGCGGGCGATGCGCGGACCAATCTTGACCTTCTCCACGATGCGGCGGTTGTCTTCTGCCCGGATGAGGGGCATCTCGGCCGTTACGTATCGGCATTCAGGGAAACGGATGTGATCATAGACGCGCTGTTCGGGACCGGCTTGAAGAGTCCGGTCCGGGGCACGTATGCCGAGGCCGTCGATATGATCAACGGGGCCGGGAAACCAGTGGTTGCGGTCGACATCCCCTCGGGTATCGATGCCGGGTCCGGTGGTGTCCTGGGATGCGCGGTCAAGGCTGACATGACGATCACCTTTGCCTTTGCGAAGCTGGGACATGTCCTGTTCCCCGGCGCCGAGCATACCGGAAGGCTTCAGGTCGTCGACATCGGCATTGCGCCTGAGGTCGCCGCGTCGTCTGCTACCTACGAATTTCTCGATGCGGCTGCGGTCAAGCCGCTCCTTAAAAAACGGGAGAGGAGTGCCCATAAGGGGGTGTTCGGGCACTGCCTGATCGTCGCCGGTTCCACCGGCAAGACCGGAGCAGCCGCCATGGCGGCCAACAGCGCGGTGCGAACCGGCGCCGGGCTCGTCACCCTGGCAATACCCGGGAGCCTCAACACCATTCTCGAGGTGAAGACGACCGAGGCGATGACCCTTCCGCTTCCTGACGACGGGGATGGCTATCTCTCGAGGGGGGCTGCCGAAGTTGTCGTTGGGGCGCTCGCAGGCAAGGATGCCCTGGCCCTTGGCCCGGGAATCTCCTGGCGGCCCGAAACCTCCCTCCTGGTCCGTGAACTGGTTGGAGGGACGGATGTGCCGATGGTTATCGATGCCGACGGACTGAACGCGCTCTCGGATGACCCGTCGGTGCTGCTGCGCAGGAAGGGACCCCTCATTCTCACCCCCCATCCGGGCGAGATGGCGCGTCTTGCCGGCACGACCACGAGTGCCGTGGAAGCCGACCGGCTCGGAACGGCCCGGGCGTTTGCCGAACGATACGGGGTGCATCTGGTTCTGAAGGGGGCACGGACTGTCATCGCTGCTCCCGACGGGAGGGTCGCCATCAACGGGAGCGGCAATCCTGGGATGGCCTCGGGGGGGATGGGTGACGTCCTGACCGGTGTGCTCGTCGCCCTCCTTGGTCAAGGGTACGATCCATTTACGGCCTGCAGGCTGGGGGCCTTTCTGCACGGGCATGCTGCCGACCTGGTGGCAGCCAACAAGGGGGAAATGGGCATGTCCGCCACTGATGTGCAGGAGCGACTTCCTTTTGCTATACACAACCTTGTGGCGGGCTGATATCCCGTTGCCTTTAAAGGAGAGAATTTATCATGACGACTGCCGGCGACATAATGACCAAAGATATCGTGACCGTGATGAAAGGTACCTCTATCCGTGAGCTTGCCGGGTTGTTCACCGCACGGAAGATCAGCTGTGCGCCGGTGGTGGACGCCGCCGGAGACCTGATCGGCATCGTGACCGAAACAGATCTGGTGGAACGGGATAAAAGCCTCCATATCCCCACGGTCATCTCTCTGTTCGACTGGGTGATCTACCTCGAGAGCGGCAAGAAGTTCGAGAAGGAATTGAAAAAGATGACCGGCCAGACCGTAGGGGATATCTATACCCCGGAGGTTGAGACGGTAGCTCAGGACACCCCGATCAGCACGGTGGCGGACATCATGAGCACGAAAAAAGTCCATGCGATACCGGTGGTCGAGGGGAAGAAGGTCGTCGGCATCATCGCCCGCATCGACCTGATCCGGACCATGATCGGTCAAGGGTGATGCTGACCGTTACCTCCGGCAGCACCACGGAAACCGTCGCCCTCGGGGCCAGACTCGGGAGCCTCATGAGAGAGGGGGATTTTATCGCCCTGACCGGCGAACTCGGCTCCGGCAAGACCCAGTTTGCCAGGGGGGTTGCTGTCGGTGTCGGCGTGGACCCCGCCGTCCCGGTGACGAGCCCGACCTATACCCTGATGAACCTCTATCAGGGGAAGTTTCCCCTGTACCATTTCGACCTTTACCGCCTCACGGGATCCCGGGAGGCAGGCGAACTCGGTTTCGAAGAGTATTTTTACGGGAGCGGTGTTTGTCTTGTGGAATGGGCGGAACGATTAGGGGAGTTTCTTCCTGAGGAAAGGCTGACGGTACGCTTCGGTTACCTGGATGACAACAGGCGGAGCATTTCCTTGGAACCGAGCGGTGAACGTTATGAGGAGATTGTCAGAAATCTGGTAGT
>DATJLB010000252.1:0-4255 GCA_035490915.1 Geobacteraceae bacterium | reverse complement strand
CCTCCCCACCCGATCACCATCCTGGACGGGCTGCTGCGGCTGTTGGGAAAGCTGGAGAAGCCGTAGAGTTTTTTCTTGTCTTACGGCGCCTCGTATATTAGAGTGCTGACGTCCGGCACCGCCGGAGGATATTCCAACCGCAGAGAACCCCGAGGGGAACGGAGAACACCGCGAACGCTCCATACGACAGACACCTGACACATTTTTTCGATTTCCTCCGGAGTGGTTTCAGGGAGCCACAATGACTCAAGCGCTGCTCCTCATCGACATCCAGAACGATTACTTCCCGGGCGGGGCGATGGAACTCGTGGGGAGTCCCGCAGCGGCGGCGCAGGCCGGGAAGCTTCTTCAGACGTTCAGAGAGAAGGCGCTCCCCATCGTCCATATCCAGCATGTCTCGACCCGGGCCGGCGCGACATTCTTCCTTCCCGATACGGTCGGGGTGCAGATCCACGCGAGCGTCGCCCCCATCGGCGCCGAAGACGTGTTCCGGAAGCACCATCCGAACAGCTTCCGCGAAACGCCGCTGCTGGGGCACCTGCGTGCACTCAATGTTACACAGCTCGTGATCGCCGGGATGATGACCCATATGTGCGTCGACAGCACCACGCGCGCCGCCGCCGACCTCGGCTTCACGTGCACTCTTGCTCATGACGCGTGCGCGACGAGGGCGCTCGTCTTCGGGAACACCCCTGTTCCGGCGGAAAGCGTGCAGGCCGCTTTCCTTGCGGCATTAAGCGGCTTGTTCGCCAGTGTGTTGTCTGCGGAAGAACTCTGTGCCGGCCTTTAGCCGACGGTCCGCTCCTTCATGAACAGGCCGATGGCCCGGTCCATCCGGTTGATATGCTCGATCAGCCAGCCGGTCATGGTGAGGGTCGCGGTGGAAATGAGGCTCCGGCTCGGTCCCTCGGCCTGCAGCCTTTTCTTCAGTTCGGCAAGCTTGCAGGCGAATTCCTGGTGCTGCTCCCGGTGCTTCGGGTAGTCGGGAAAGCCGATCCGCTTCTGGAGAGCCTCCTCATCGGTAAAGTGCGTGGCTACATAGGCATCGAGGAACCAGAGCAACCGGCTCACCTCCTCGCACCCCCTTTCCGCCTCGCACGCCGCCAGAAAGGCGTTGAACTTGTCGAACAGCAGCTTGTGCTGGTTGTCGATCTCCGCCACCCCCACCGAAAGGTAGTCGTTCCATTCGATCTTCATCGCTCCTCCTCTGAATAATGATCACGCAGTATACCCCAATCCGTCGGCGAAATAAACTGTGGCACCCGATCGGGGTGGAAAAAAACGCCGATTGATGATAGGATGCACCTCCACGATCCGGTGCTGCCGGCTTCGGGGCACACTTACCCGCAAAAGGAGGACTGTCATGGTTACCCACATCGTATTTTTCAAGCTGAAAGACCGGTCCGCGGCCAGCATCGCCCAGGCACGGGAGAAGCTCCTCAGCATGCAAGGGAAGATCGACCTCTTGCGCCACCTGGAGGTGGGAGTGGACGTCATCCGCTCGGAACGTTCCTACGACCTCGCCCTCGTGACGAAGTTCGACTCCCTGGCCGACCTCCAGGCCTACCAGGTCCACCCCTACCACGCCGGCGAGGTGCTCCCCTACATGAGGGGGGCGGCGGAATCGGTCGTCGCCGTCGATTACGAGTCATAGCGGGGCTGAACGCGGATGACAGAAGGCTGAAGGAAAACCCTCTCCCCCGGAGAGGGTTTTTTTGTCACCATTACCTACGACAGGGCCTGGGGGGTCTCGCGGAGAAAAGAGTCAGCGCCAACGCCAGCCTTTCAAACAAAAACATATAAACATGTTTTATTATAAAATCACATAATTTCAATATAATAAACCTTAGTGATTTTATTAAAAATATTTTTGTTGATTCTTTAGCAAATTGTTTTATCTTTAATTAACCAGCAAAACATCTCCCTACCCTTCAAGCAAGCACAACGGATCAGAACGGCACCATGCCGAGCGGGCATTTTCCTCGAAAGGAGGGAAGCGCATGGCAGATCGAGACGCTCTTGAGATCAGGGTTGAAGAACTCGCCGCACAGCTGCAGGCGTTAAGCCGCAAGGTGGAGCTCTTGGAGGGCCGTGCCGGAAAGCCCGCCGAATCATGGCCTCCGGTCACCGCTGCGGAACCCTCCGCCGTTCATGCCGGCGCTGACGCCGAAAGAGCCGGAGATGTCTCGGAAGAGATCCTCTCCTGGGCAAGCAAGGCAGCACTCCTTCCCCGCGTTTCCACCCTCTGCTTCCTGCTCGTGATCGCACTGGTGCTCCGCACCATTACCGACAACAACCTCATCAACACGCTGTTCGGGTCGGCCCTCGGCATGGGGTACGCCGCGTTCCTGATCGTGGCGGGGTGGAATGCCTACCGCCGCGGAAGCCCGCTCGCCCCGGTCATTGCGGCCTGCGGGGCCGTGTTGATCTCCACCGTCGTGGTGGAGACCCACGCCAGGTTCCAGTCACTCCCCCTGGTCCCGGCATACATGACGCTGATGGCCGCCGGCGCAGCGATGACCTTCATCAGCTACCGCTTCAACGTCTTCCTGCCGATATCGCTCGGGACCCTCGGCATGTGCCTGGCGGGTGCCGCCATCGACTACCCCGCACCGTTTTACCCCTACCTCTCCATGGTCCTCTGGACCGCAAACCTTCTCGCCTTCTTTGCCGCCAGGCTGAAGCGCTGCTCGTGGCTCCGCTGGATTGTGCTGGCGATAACGGCGGCCATGCTCTCCCAGTGGGGAATAAAGCTCGGCATGGTACTGCTCGGCAAAGAAACACCCCCTGCGTACCTTGCCGCAACCTGGTTCCTCCCGGTGATGGCGGTTTTCGCCGTCAGTTACGCGGGGATAGCCCTTTCCGGGCTCCTCCGTGACGGTGGAGAGGCGCCGGCGCGTTTCGATTTCTTTCTCCCGGCGCTCGGCGGGGCACTTGCCTACACGCTCACCTTCTACGTGGTAAATGCCCTCGGAAAAAGCGTAGCTCTCCTTGGCTGGGCGGGCCTCGCCTGGGCCGTCGCCCATGTGGGGGTCGCCTTCCGACTGGCGGGACGCGGACCAAAGGGGGGCGTCGCAACGAACGCGTTCCTCCTCGGTGGCTCTGTCCTCATGGCGCTCGCCCTTCCCGGCGCAACCGGCAGCTTCCTCCTTTCGCTGCCAGCCCTGGCCGTGCTGGCGTTCTTCCTGATCATACTGGCACGCCAGTGGGAATATGGGGGGACCAGGGCAATCTCCTACCTGGTCGAGGTGTACGCCGCCGGAGCACTGGCAATCTACCTTCAGGGAAGCAGCACCGCCGCCGTCGATCTGGTGACGGTTATCCCGGCGGGGCTTGTGGCGGTGATCAACCTCTTCCACTACCAGCTGGCCCGCCGATCGCCTCCGCTCACCACGTCCGTCTTCTTCTCCCGCTTCGACCGCAGTGATCGGAGCGCGGTGGTACTGCTCCTGGCGGCGCTGACCAGTTCTTTTTTCATGCTGCGGGCCGCCGTTTATCCGCTTCTCCTCACCATGCCGGGAGAGATCGCCAATTCGTTCCGCTGCACCCAGACCATCATCATCAACCTCGCCGCGGCCGGGCTCATGCTGGCGGCTGTCAGGCGCCGCTCCAGGGAAATCAGGAATGTTGCCATCCTGGTCACCCTGATCGGAGCGTTCAAGGTCTTTCTTCACGACATGCTCGGCACCCACGGCGTCCCGCTGGTGTTGAGCGTCTTCACCTTCGGTCTGGTCGCCGCCCTCGAATCGATCGCCCTGGGACGCTGGTCGCGAACGGTCCCGGACTCGAAGAAGGGCGCCCAGGGGGAACCGGACGGGGCAGTGCCGGCCGGACAGCGGCACTAAGGCGAAGATGTGCCGCAGACATTGTATTCGC
This sequence comes from Geobacteraceae bacterium, assembly GCA_035490915.1. Classification (GTDB taxonomy): domain Bacteria; phylum Desulfobacterota; class Desulfuromonadia; order Geobacterales; family Geobacteraceae; genus JAMPXD01. The sequence continues at coordinate 379 of DATJLB010000252.1, read as the reverse complement.
CGGCAAAGCTGGTAGATTTGTACAATGACATTAGATCACAACGCCAGATTTGAGATGATACCAAGGCGGCAAGGAGGAGGCTCCGGAGGCGTACCGAAGGAAGCCGACGACGAGCGAACGCAGGTAGCGCTCAAATATGACGTTGTCAGGAGGGTAATCCGTGAAAAACCATGTCTGGCGGCCCCTATACGTCGCCCTCGCCATCGTGCTCCTCATCCTCACGGCACGGCTCTTCCTCGTGCCGAAGGACTTCGGCGTCTGGGAACGGGGGTACATGTACAGCTGGCACCGCAAGGGAAACGAGGCTGATTGGCGGGCGGTCAAGGTGAAATACAAGACCACCGTCTACTGCAAGGAATGCCACGCGCGGGAGTTCAAC
>DATJLB010000251.1:0-2992 GCA_035490915.1 Geobacteraceae bacterium | reverse complement strand
CATCCACGCCACGAAGGTCGAACACTTCGCGTCGAGCCTCGTAAACCGCTGCGCCGTACGGGACGAGGGGCCCGGCAGGATCCTCGGCTATTTCAGACGGCGGCCGGTGGGGGAGGGGTTCTACGTGCTGAAGGGGGAGCTGGTGATCCCCGACGAGTCGGTCATCGAGAAAGAACCGGCGCGGCTGATGAAGATCTTCGAGTACGCCCAGAAGCACGGGGTTACCCTCAACATCAGGGTGAAGTCCCTCGTCCGTCGCAGCCTCGACCTGGTGCACGACAAGTTCCGCCGGAGCAAGGAGGTGAACGCCTCGTTTTTCGCCATCCTCCGCTCCGACAAGGGGGTCGCCGAGACCTTGCAGCAGATGCACCACCTGGAGTTCCTGAACCGCTTCATACCGGAATTCGAACGGACCTATTGCAAGGTGCAGCACGACCTCTACCACATCTACACGGTCGACGTCCATTCGCTCTTCGCGGTGGAAGAGATCGTCCGGCTCCAGAAGGGGGAGCACAAGAAGGAGTTGCCGCTCCTCACACAGCTCGCCAACGAGGTGGACAAGCGGGAACTGCTGCTCCTTGCGGTCCTGCTCCACGACATCGGAAAGGGGGAGGGGGGAGGGCATGCCGACATCGGCGCCGCGCTGGTCCCGACTATCGCCCGCCGCATGGGGCTCACCAAGGAGGACAGCGAACGGCTGGAGTTTCTGGTGCGCAACCACATCCTGATGGCCCACATCGCCCAGCGTCGCGATCTTCACGACGAGCGGATGATCATCCAGTTTGCCCGGCAGATGGGAAAGAGCGAAAACCTGAAGATGCTCTATCTCCTCACCTATGCGGACATCAAGGGGGTCGGTCCCGATGTCTGGACCGAGTGGAAGGCGCTGCTGCTCCAGGAGCTCTACGAGAAGGCGTTCCAGGTACTGGAGAGGGGAGACTTCCGGCTGGAGGCAAGCAGCGAGCGGGTGAAGCGGGTGAAGCGGAAAGTGCAGGAGATCCTCGGGGAGGACTACCCGGTGGCTGCTGTGAAGGAGGAGCTGAAGGCGATGACCACCCGCCACCTCCTCTCCAACCAGCCGCAGGTTCTGGCCGATCACGTGCGCATCCTCCTGCAGCTCGACGACCGGCGGATAGTGACGAAGGTCGCCCACGAGATCGACAAGGGGTATTCGAACTTCACCATCTGCACCCTGGACGTCCCGGGCCTCTTTTCCCGGATCACCGGGGTGATGGCCGCCAACGGCATCAACATCCTCGGCGCCCAGATCCATACCAGCACCAACGGCAAGGCGCTCGACATCCTGCAGGTGAATTCGCCCCAGGGGTTCGTCATCACCGACGAGAACCGGTGGCAGCGGGTCGAGAACGACATGCGGCAGGTCCTGGAGGGGAAGATCTGGGTCGCCGACCTCGTCGCGAAGAAAAAGCGCCCCACGCTCCTGGCGGAGAAACCGAAACCGACATTTCCGACCCGCGTGGAGATCGACAACGAGGTGTCGGAGGATTACACGGTCATCGACATCTACACCCATGACAAGGTCGGGCTCCTCTACCGGATCACGAGCACTCTGACCGATCTGGGGCTCTACATCGGCGTCTCGAAGATCTCCACCAAGGTCGACCAGGTGGCGGACGTCTTCTACGTCAAGGACATCTTCGGGCAGAAGGTGCTGTCCCAGGAAAAGCTGGCGGAGATCAAGGACCGCCTCCGGGCGGCCATCGACGAGGAATAGAATCGGTTCAATGTTCAATGTTAAGAACAGGTTTTTAACGTTGAACGTTGAACGTTGAACGGCCTTTGAGGACTGGCATGGATACGTACCTGGACCTGTTTCTCGGCTACCTGCAGGTGGAGAAGGGACTCGCCACAAACACCCTGGAGGCATACAGTCGCGATGTGGGGAAATACCTGGCGTTTCTCACGGGAAGGGGATGCGGCGAGGTCGCCTCGATCCGGCCGATCGACGTCGCGTCGTTTCTGCAACGGCTCAAGGACGACGGTATCGGGCCGCGGAGCCGTGCCCGGGCACTCTCCGCGGTGCGGATGTTCCACCGCTTCCTGATGATCGAAAGCCACTGCGACACAAACCCGACGGCGATCATCGAGGCGCCGAAGATTCTCGGGAAACTCCCCTCTTTCCTGACTGCACGGGAGGTGGAGCGGCTCCTTGAGGCCCCTGCGGGTGACGACGATGCGTCGGTTCGTGACCGGGCCATGCTCGAGCTCCTGTACGCCACGGGTTTGCGGGTGTCGGAGCTGGTGGCCCTGAAGGTGCGGGACGTGAACCTGGATGCGGGGTACCTGCTGACCATCGGGAAGGGGAGCAAGGAGAGGCTGGTGCCGATAGGCGAATCCGCCAGGAAAGCCGTTGCCGAATATACGACGACGGTCCGTCACCGGGGGGACCTGTCCGCGCGTAGTGACGTGCTGTTCTTGAGCCGCCTGGGGGAGGGGATGACCCGCCAGGCCTTCTGGAACATGATCAAGAAGAGGGCCGGCGAGGCGGGGATCATCAAGAACATCTCGCCGCACACCCTCCGGCACTCCTTTGCCACCCACCTGCTGGAGAACGGGGCGGACCTGCGGAGCGTCCAGATCATGCTCGGCCATGCGGACCTGGCGACCACGCAGATCTACACCCATATCACACGTGAGCGGCTGAAGCGGATGCATGAGGAGTTTCATCCACGGGGATGAGAGGCGGTCCGATGTTCGATGTCGAACTTCAAAACCTCGTACATCGAACCTTGACATTGAACCTGGAACATTGAACAATCATTTCGGAAAGGATTGAGTGATGAAATACATCGTACTGCTCGGTGACGGGATGTCCGACAAGAAACTGGACGAACTCGGGGGGAAGACCCCGCTCCAGGCGGCCCGGACTCCGAACATGGATTTCATGGCGCGGCGGGGTCGGCTGGGGCTTGCCAAGACCGTCCCGGACGGGTACCTCCCGGGAAGCGACGTGGCGAACCTCTCGGTGTTC
>DATJLB010000250.1:0-4525 GCA_035490915.1 Geobacteraceae bacterium | reverse complement strand
TCTACCAGCCGTTTGCTTTCCTCGGCAATCCCCCCTTGCTTTACCGCTGGCAGGCAGGCTCTGACCGCATGCAGAAAGATTAGACCCGGCAATGCACTGGAAACCGGGACGGATAGGGTAAACTGACAAAGGAGGCGAACGATGGCGTCGTCAGGGGATGTGGATGTCATGAAAGAGATCGGTGTGGGGAGAAACCAGGGAGCTTCGCGCACGCTGACGGTCTGGGAGCCGGAAGACCAGGAATTCTGGGAGAAGAAAGGGAAGGCAATCGCCACCCGCAACCTCTGGATCTCCATCCCTGCGCTCTTTCTCGCCTTCGCGGTCTGGATGGTCTGGAGCGTCGTGGTGGTCAACCTGCAGCTTATCGGCTTCACGTACGACGCCAACAAGCTCTTCTGGCTGGCGGCCCTGCCGGGACTTTCCGGTGCGACGCTGCGGATTTTCTACTCCTTCATGGTACCGATTTTCGGCGGCCGGAAATGGACTACCATCAGCACCGCCTCTCTCTTGATCCCGGCCATCGGGATCGGCTTTGCGGTGCGCAACCCGGATACGAGCTACACGTACATGCTGATCCTGGCGCTCTTGTGCGGTTTCGGCGGCGGGAATTTCGCCTCCAGCATGGCGAACATCAGTTTCTTCTTCCCCAAGGCCCGGAAAGGCACTGCTCTCGGCCTCAACGCCGGACTCGGCAATCTCGGTGTCAGCGCCATGCAATTCCTGGTGCCGCTCGTCATCACCACCGGGATGTTCAGCGCCGTCTGCGGCGATCCTCGGATGTGCCTGATCAACGGGGTGACCAAGCCGCTCTGGCTGCAAAACGCCGGCTTCGTCTGGGTGCCGTTCATCATTGCATCCACCGTCGCCGCCTGGTTCGGCATGAACGACATCGCCAGCGCCCGGGCGTCGTTCCGGGAGCAGGCGGTCATTTTCCGCCGCAGGCACAACTGGTTCATGTGCTGGCTCTATCTCGGCACCTTCGGCTCGTTCATCGGCTATTCGGCGGCGCTGCCGCTCCTCATCAAGGCGCAGTTCCCGGGCATGAATCCCGTCAAGTATGCGTTTCTCGGCCCGCTGGTCGGCGCGCTGATGCGGCCGGTGGGAGGCTGGGTCGCCGACAGGCTCGGAGGGGCGCGGGTGACCTTCTGGAATTTCATCGTCATGGCGGCTGCGGTGTTCGGCGTCCTCGCCTTTCTCCCCCATGGCGGAGCCGGCGGCAATTTCTGGGGGTTCCTGGCGATGTTCATTCTTCTCTTCTTCACCACCGGCATCGGCAACGGCTCGATCTTCCGGATGATTCCCGTTATCTTCCTCACCTGGCACCAGCGGGGCGCCGCGGAGAAAGGCCCGGACGCCGCGGCGCAGGCACAGAAGGATGCGGGGAAGGAGGCGGCCGCGGTCCTCGGTTTCACGTCGGCGATCGCTGCCTACGGCGCCTTCTTCATCCCCAAGGGGTTCGGCTCCTCCATCAAGCTGACCGGCGGGCCGGAGGCGGCCCTCTACGGGTTTCTCGCCTTCTACCTGACCTGCATCCTGATGACGTGGTGGTTCTATGCCCGGAAGAACGCGGAGATGCCCTGTTGAGAATGACCCAACCGGCGCTCGGACCGGCGTATAACTCGTGACCTTACCGTGTGGCGGGGCAGACTGAAAGAATTCGAGAGGGGACGGAGAACCACGCCGGATGAAAGGGGATGTGCGAAGTGACGTTCGACCGCTTTCTTCAGGACGTTAGCGGACCTTTCGACGGAGAGAGTAGCGGCGCAGGAATGGACCTGCGGCAGGGGAGGGAGGTCAGGGGACGTCGCCGAAGTGCTGCGGAAGGGTGCGTCAGGGGGGAAAAATTCAAGGGCTGACAGCCTTACTTCCCTTCACCTCCAGCACTATGTAGCTGTTCTTGATGGCCTTCAGCTTGAGCCGGTTTTTCCTGCCGGCTCCTTTGCCGGCGCCGGGGTCAGCTCCTTCGTCATAGACCCGGACAAAACTGGAGCCCTTCGCCTGGGATAGCTTGAACTCCGGTTCAACTGCGGCAAAGGTTATCCAGTGGTCCGTCTGTTCCCCCTCCCTGAGAGAAAACGCATATTTCCTGCCCGGGATGTACACCCTGAATTCCGGCAGATCGGTCAGCACCATCGCTTCACCCAGCAGATCAATCGCTTTGTCGCGATAGTTCAAGCTTTGCCTTTCGTGGCCGGGTTTTCGTGCTTCCTCCTTCGCCAGCGCCAGCATCTCTTCCCCTTTTTTCTGTCGCCGCGTAATCCGTGCAATCTCTGCCGGATATTCATCGAACTTCTCGACGTCATAGTAATCGGCTTCGAGTTGGCGGTTTAACAGCTCCTTCTCTTTCAACGCCGTGTCGATCAGCCGGCTCTCGCGCAGAAGTTCGCTCTGGAGTGCGCCGTTGAGGCGCAGTTGATCGAGCGCTACGACCACTCCACCCACGTCGACGGATATCCGTGCTTCCACCCGGTACGCCTCGCCTCTCCATCCTTCCGTAACGACTTCCATGGTTGTCACACCTGCGGTCAGGGCGATGATTTCGTCCTGGGCTAGATTTAGTTGCGCAACTTCCGGTATTCCTTCCAGGTAGGCGTCAAGTTCTCCGAGGAGAAGTCTTCTCGTCTGTTCCATGGCCGTCCAACGGGCGCTCTGCGTGCTGTCGGCTTCGCTTGCCTGGTAGGAGTACTGTTTCGTCACGGTCTGTGTCACGGCGGATGCCTCCCCCGAAAGGAGCATCCCGCCGGCCATTAGCAGCATCAGAGTTCTCATCTTTTTCATGAATTCCCTCATGCAGATGCGAAAAAAACACGGCATCCGGAAAACGGTCCGAGGCGCGAACCGGCTCTTACATCTATACCAGTTTTCGCCGAGAAATCAATCGACCGGGGTCGGCTGGTCGATGGGGAAGAGGGAGGAGCTTTTTATTGCAAACTTTCCCGCCAGTTTGCTACAATTTATTTTACAGGCACGCGGCCATATCGGGTTTTCCCGTGCGAGGACGCGGCGTCACCAGAGGAGGATAACCGTGAAAATAGCAAGCATCGCGCTCATGTTGACACTTTTTGCCGGTACTGCTGCGCATGCCGGACTGAAGGTCGTTGGTAACGGAGAGACCCTGGCGATAGATACGACGGAGTTTCCCCCTCAGATGCAGAAGGCATACGGTGTGATGGCGAAAAGGTGCAGCCAGTGCCACACGATCGAGCGGGTCATTGTCGCCGTGCGATCAGGCATCACACCCCTGTCCAGGTCGAGTTTCACCAAGGATAGCACCAAGGCCCTCGTGACGAGAATGCTTCTCAAGGCAGGACCTTCATTCGACAAGAACGAAAGAAGGACGATCGTCCTGCTCCTTAACTACCTCCTCGATCAGACGAAAGTGGCGGAGAAGTAAGGTCGAACCGCCCCGAATCCCCCGTGCGAGATGCTCTATCCCTCCACGCTTCACAGATGCCCTACTGTTGCCGATCGGAGACCGGTCAGGGAGAAGTTGCCAACCGGATCCCTGCCCCGGTCTTGTCTGCAAACGGTTTTCTGGACCCCCTTCGAGTTAGATTTGACTTTATCAAGGTGGGGTGATGTGCTATTAGATGGACTGCTGGTAGGGACTTCCTGGGATGTGAGGCGAACGCAGGGAAGCACGGCAATGACCAGATTTTGATGTCAATGGAGCGCAGCAGTTTACAAAGGAACCAAAGGCAATGTCACATGAAGAGGCCGCAGCTCTTGTTGCCAAGGGCGTCGAGGCGTTGTCCAATCTTGATGACCGTCATGCGCTCGACTGTTTCGAGCGGGCGGTCCGGTTGGAACGGACGCCGCAGGCCTGCTCCCACCTCGCTTACTGCCTGGCAAAGGTGTTAGGAGAGCACAGAGAGGCGAAACTTCTTGCCTACGAAACTCTCTCCCTGGACTCCGAAGATCCTCTCCTCTACCTGAATCTGGGACGTGTGCTTGCGCTCGGGGGCAACCCGGAGCAGGCGCTCGTAATGCTGCGGCAGGGGCTGCTTTATGGTATGCATCTGGAAATAATACGGGAAATCGAGGCGATCGGGAACCGACGAACCCCGGTCTTCAAAAGATTGCCGAGGAGCCATCCCATTAACAGACTTGCCGGGCGGATTCTTGCACGGCTGGGATTTAAGTAGCCGGGTCACCTCCCTGCCGGGATCAGGGAGCGGTTCCGGATGACACGTGGGTCAGATAATCGAGGGGGGGCAGAAGCATCGGGCCGCGGGAGAGGCCCCCTCAGACAAAAAGGTCCGCTTCCCCGTAGCTTGTGTCATCCGCGGTGCCGGTTTTCGATTCCGCAAACAGGATCAGGCCGACACCGATGGCTGCCCCTGCCAGGAACGAGATCAGCAGGGGAATGCCGTCAAGACTCTTTTTGTGGCATGCTTTTTTTTCATCAGCCATTAGAGATCTCCTTTTTTCCCTGGATCGGCCAGGCAGGCCAAGCCGCGTCCGGCCAAACGTCAGCAGGGAAAAATGTATTTGTCTTTTTACATATCAAGTATTTCTGCTAAAT
>DATJLB010000249.1:0-9351 GCA_035490915.1 Geobacteraceae bacterium | reverse complement strand
CTGGAATTCGCCCTGAAGGCCCTCGCCACGGCCAAGGGAGCGTGCCGCCGGCCGGACGTGCAGGTAGGGGTCGAGTACGTCGCCATGTGCGACAACCTGGAGGAGCTCCCGACGGCGCTCCGCTGGGCGGCGGAACGGGGGGCGAGCTTTGCCATTGTTTCCCACCTCCACCCGTTCGACGTGCCGCACCTCAGCCAGCGCTGCTTCGACACCTGCTCGGACGAGGCGCTCTCCCTGTTCCACGTCTGGCAGTGCAAGGCGGAGGTCGCCGGCCTGGACATCCGCCGCTACTTCCGGCTCCTCTTCAAATTCAGGCGGACCCCGGAGGAGGAGCGGATCGTGAATTTCGTAGACGCGATGCGGCGGGACGCCCAGTACCGCGGTATCTCGCTCGACCTGAAACAGCTCTTCGGCATGGACTACGGCCGGCTGGAAAGGGTGGCGGAGGCTTTCGACCGGGCCCGGGAGGTTGCCCGGGAGACGGGGCTGGAGCTGCGGCTCCCCGCAGTGGCTCCGCGCGAAAAGCGGAGCTGCGCGTTCGTCGAAGAGGGGGTGGCGTTCATCTCTTGGGACGGCACGATGCACCCCTGCTACCACCTCTGGCACCGCTGCCGCTCCTTCGCCAACGGCTGGCTCTCCCCGGTCCAGCCACGGGTGTTCGGCAACGTGCTGGCGCGGGACATCCTCGACATCTGGAACGGCAGCGAATTCCGGGGGTATCGTGAAAACGTCCTGCGCCACGACTACCCCTCCTGCGCCTCCTGCAACTTCGCCCCCTGCGACTACCTGCAGGAGGAGCGGTTCAGCCAGGACTGCTACGTCAACGGGGAGCCGTGCGGCAGCTGCCTCTGGAGCACCGGGGTGTTCCAGTGTCTTTCGTGACTGTCGGCGGGCGCGGTCTTCCGCCCATCTTGCCGCCGTGTCCTCGAAACCATGCCTCGACGTAGCGTCGCTACGCCTCGGCATGGTTTCTGCGGGCCGGCGACGATCTGGACGAAATCTCGCGCCCGGTTGGTTAACCATGAAAACAAATTCTTTTCTTGCGTCCTTTGCGTCTTGAGCGACCAACGGGAGCGGGCGGTTCAAAGGTTTTGACTGCAGAAAATCCTATCAACAAGGTGGTTCAAACATGTTCGAAGTAGTAAGCAACGACATCCTGGCGCCGAACCTCCACCGCATGGTGGTGCGGGCGCCGCGCATCGCCCCGGCACGAAGGGCCGGGCAGTTCGTTATCGTGCGCGCTGAGAAGGGGGACGAGCGGATTCCCCTCACCATCGGCGACGCCGACCCCAAAGCCGGCACCATCACCCTCTTTGTCCAGGCGATCGGTGCCTCGACCCGGAAGATCGTCTCGATTCCCGCGGGAGGCGCCATCCTCGACGTGGCGGGCCCCTTGGGTCAGCCAACCCATATCGGCAGCGGCAAGCGGGTCGCCTGCGTCGGGGGTGGGGTCGGCACGGCGGTCCTCTATCCCCTCGCCAAGGCGCTGGCCGAGGCGGGAAACAGGGTCACCACCATCATCGGCGGCCGTTCCAGCCAGTACGTCATCCTGGCCGACGAACTGGCGGCCTTCTCAGAGGAGCTCCTGATCACCACCGAGGACGGGAGCCTCGGACGCAAGGGTTTTGTGACGATGGAACTGGTCGAGCTGATCGCCGATCCGCTCCGCGCTCCCGAGGAGGTCTTCGCCATCGGCCCGGTGCCGATGATGCGGGCGGTGGCGGATCTTACCCGGCCGTATGGCATCGAGACCGTCGTCAGTCTCAACCCGATCATGATCGACGGGACCGGCATGTGCGGCGGCTGCCGGGTGGTGGTCGCCGGCGAGTCGCGATTTGCCTGCGTCGATGGTCCTGAGTTCGACGGTCATCTGGTCGATTTCGACAACCTGAGCGCGCGGCTCGCGACCTACCGCGGGATCGAGGCGGATCACCTCTGCCGCCTCACCGGAAAGGAGGCGGCATGAATGGGGACCTTTCGATGAAGGAACGGCTGGCTATCGGCCGGGTCCTTATGCCGGAGCTGGGGGGGGCGGAACGGAGCCGCACGTTTGACGAGGTGAACCGGGGGCTTTCCCGCGAGGAGGCAGTCCGGGAGGCGCAGCGATGCATCCAGTGCAAGAACCGCGACTGTGTGGCGGGGTGCCCGGTGGGGGTATCCATTCCGGAATTTGTCGGCGCCCTGGCGGCGGAGGACTTGTCCGAGGCGGCCCGGATCCTCACCCGGGACAATGCCCTTCCCGCCGTCTGCGGCAGGGTTTGCCCCCAGGAGACTCAGTGCGAGGCCAGGTGCGTCCGGGGGATGAAGGGCGAGCCGGTGGCGATCGGTTACCTGGAGCGCTTCGTGGCCGATTGGGCAATGACCCATCCCGGGGAGCTTTCCGGAACTGAGCTTCCTGCTGCCACCGGCAAGCGGGTGGCGGTGGTCGGCTGCGGCCCGGCGGGGCTCACTGCGGCCGGCGAACTGGCCCGCAAGGGGCATATGGTCACGGTCTTCGAGGCGCTCCACGACACGGGCGGGGTGCTCCGCTACGGCATCCCGGAGTTCCGTCTTCCGAAGGAGATCATCGACCGGGAGGTGGGGCGACTTCTCGCGCTCGGGGTGACGGTGGAGTGCAACGTCATCGTCGGCAAGACCCTCACGCTCGCCCAGCTCCAGGGGGATTTCGACGCTGTCTTCGTCGCCAACGGCGCGGGGCTCCCGACGATGCTCAACATCCCCGGTGAGAACCTGAAGGGGGTCTATTCGGCCAACGAGTACCTCACCCGGGTGAACCTGATGGGGGCGGGGCGCGATCCCGGTTCTTCCACGCCGATCATCCAGGGAAGGCATGTGGCGGTCATCGGCGGAGGCAATACCGCCATGGACTGCGTCCGGACCGCCCGCCGGCTCGGGGCGGAACGGGCGATGATCGTCTACCGCCGGAGCGAGGCGGAGATGCCGGCGCGGGTTGAAGAGATCAAGCATGCCAAGGAGGAGGGGGTGGAGTTCGTGATGCTGACCGCCCCGCTGGAGATCGTTGCCAACTGGGAGGGGTGGACATCCACCCTCCGCTGCCAGCGGATGGAACTCGGTCCGCCCGATCCGTCAGGACGCCGCGCGCCGGTACCGGTGCCGGGGTCGGAGTTCGACCTGCCGGCCGATGTGGTGGTGAACGCCGTCGGCACCCGGGCCAATCCGCTCCTCACCGCCACGGCGCCTGAACTGCAGCTGAACCGGTGGGGGAACATCGTCGGCGACGAGAACGGCGCCACCAGCATTTCCGGTGTCTTTGCGGGCGGCGACATCGTCCGGGGAGGCGCCACGGTCATCCTTGCCATGGGAGACGGCAAGCGGGCCGCCGCAGCCATTCACGGGTATGTGGGGGGAGGCGCATAGCCTTGGAAGGATGGAGACTATGGTGAACCACGTAAAGGAGTACGCTCGATGAAGTATCCACGCACGTTCCCCGATGCGGCTCTCTGCAAGACCCGCCATGTCGATGGGGAGATATTCAGGTGCCTGTCCGATGACGCCTGCCGGTGTCCCTATGGCCTGGCGTTTGCGTACAGTTACTACTGCAGGCATTCCGACGGTAAAGCGTTCAGCGGCAGAGCAGGGGGAGCAACTCTCTCCGGGGTTGCCACCCCAGGCGAATCGCCGTGGCAGCTCCCTGCGTACGCGTCCTGAGCCCTGGCAGTTGGTGGCATTTCATGCTGGTGGCGGCGAAAGCTCCTTTTGACCTTTGCGCAGCAATCTGACGATAGTATGACGAATCGATGTGACAACCGGCTTCCGTAAGGGAAGCCGGTTTTTTTTATGGTCTTGAATTAATGAACAGATATGGTATAGAAGAATGTGAAGCGGTTCATGCCGCGGGGGCGAAGTACTGGTGAGGGTGCTCGCACATGTCGGTAGAAGGGGCTACTATGGCAGATATCGGAAAGAGGCTCTCTGAAAGGCGGAAAAGCCGCCGGCTCGGTTTCCGGGTGAAAGCGTTTATCGAGCATAAAGGCATGAGGTTTAGCGGCGAGATCAGGAACATCAGCGACAAGGGGGTGTACCTGGCGACCAACGGACCGTATGCCATCAATGACTCGGTCATATTGATCATGTGCCTCAAACACGGCACGACAAACCTCTCCGTGACGATACCCTGCACGGTGGCGCGTATCGACGGGTTCGGGCTCGGGCTCACGTCTTCGCACATCGATGCCACCAAGATGATACGGATGGAACTGATCTTCGACCTGAACAAGACGGACACGCGCCAGTTGGTCGAGGAGTTCTGCAAGTCGGTCTGAGTGTTCAGACAGGTTCTTCCTGACACACATTTGCGGGAGGTATGCCATGTCAACATTGATAAACGTCATAAGTGCCGTCGAGGATTCAGCGGGTATAGTCGATGCCACGTACCTGGAACATCTCATAAAAACCGGCACAATCACGGCATTCAAGCGCTCGAGCGGTTGGGTGCAAATCGGTCAGGACCCGATTCGTCACCATGCCGCTGCCTATTCCGGCCCCGACAGGAGAAAAGTGGACCAGCGTTCATAGGTGCACGCTCGTTTTCATGGAGGGTGGATGCAGTCGAGGCGCTCCCAGCAAAGGGCTGAAGCCGCTCGTGTCAGCACGTGCTGACGGAGCGGCTTTTTTTCGTAGGACAGGATTACTTCCGAACAGGAGGGACCATGCTGCTGGAACAACTGGTAGAAAAAGCCGCACAGCCTCCGGAGTATGACTGGGATGCCTATTATCGCTGGCTGTTCAGCCAGTCCGACGGCGGGGAGGCCACCCACTTCAGATTCTGGCTTTGCCCGCACTGCCATACCGTCAATGTCGTGTCCGTACCGGCGCGGTATGGAAAGTGCCGTGGGTGCGACGTGATCCAGCTGCCGTGACGTTCGCCGAGCTCGTCCGTATCTAAGCCAACCTTACTCCGCTCTTGTCGGTGATTTTCCGAGGACCTCCTGGCGGAACGCGTCGATGCCGAGTTCCTCGACGAGCCGTCCGATGCGAACCTCCCGGCCGGAGTTCAGGTACCAGGCGACGATCTTGTCGACGACGGCGAGCACCTCTGCCTCGTCCGCCGCGGTTTCCACAAGGGTGTCAGCCAGGCGCGGGCGGGCCCCGGCATTTCCCCCGACCAGGATCTTCCACCCTTTCGGCGTCCCCATCACCCCGATATCCTTGACCGCCACTTCGGCGCAGGAGAGCATGCAGCCGGAAACCCCCATCTTAAGCTTGTTGGGGAGGGGCATTGCGTGGTACAGGGCGTCCAGTTTGAGCCCCAGGGATATGGAGTCCTGGATTCCCCTCTTGCAGTACGTCGTGCCGGGGCAGATCTTGACGCTCCGGACGCAGAGCCCGATGGCTGCCCCCGGCTTTTCGTTCAGCTCGGCCCATATGGCGTCCACCTCTTCCTCCCTTACCCCGAACAGGGCGATGCGCTGGGCCGAAGTGAGCTTCAGCTGCAACCGGTGCTTGTCGGCGACATCGCAGATCTTGCGCAGGGTGGCGGTGTCGGTCAGCCCGCCGGCGATATGGGGGGCGATGGCGTAGGTTTCCCTGTCCCGCTGCAGGATCGCCCCCTTTTCCACTATATCCTTTTTCACTGTTCCTCCCTTGTGTGACGGAGAGCCGCGAAGCTCCACGGACTCCTCGTCTCCATGCGTTTCCCGCTAGAGAATGGCCACTATCTTACCATATCTGTCGGCGTATACAAAGAGCTGAACGGAATAAAAGCGCACATGTCAATGCCCCGCCTTGCTCGCAATGACGTTTGAGCGCTGCGCGTTCAGTCATGCGGAGGGACGACGAAGCCTTCTCGATAGCTCCTGGATAAAAAAAGAGGAGCCCGGACGGCTCCTCTGTCATGGTCGAACGAGGGAGGATCTATTTCTACGCTGCGCACTCCTCTAGAGTTGAACCGGCTGTGGGTCCAGTTCGCCATCGACGACTTCGGGACCGGCTATTCCTCCCTCGGCTACCTGAAACACTTTCCGGTCGCGAAGCTGAAAATCTGCCGGACGCCGGCTTTGTCGCCCTGCGCCGAATACGCCGAGGCAGCGAGAGTGGACGGGGATGCCGGTCGGAACGAACGCAACGCGGTCTCCCTGCTGAATGACGTGGCCGAGGTCGTACGCCCTGTGGTTGATGAATACCGCTTCGATTTTTTCCAGGGGGAGGTCGAGCTGGCAGGCGAGATCGCGGGCTGCACACCCTTGTTCAGGGATGCAGACCTGGGTGGTGGACTCTAACCCGTGCTCCTTCCGGAAGGTGTGAAGCGCTCCGAACATCCGTACCGTAGTCGATTGTGTTGGCATGGGCTTCTCCTTTTTGTGTAGGGTTTGCCGGATCCGACCGGGCGTTACGTTACCTGCGTCTCCCCTCCATAGTCAGCATTAATCGAACGGCTCCATTGCGCAGCACATCGAATGCATCTGATATACAATTATAGGTCAAACGTTCGTTTAAATAAACTGTAACACCATTTCTGATCGGTGTAAACAAATTTGGGGGTAAAAAAAATAGGAAAATTTAACGGGGAGGTCAGACGACTTTCAGCACAATCATGGCCGCATCATCTTCCAGGGCGGAGGTACCGGTAAAAGCAGTGACCCGCTGGAGCACGGCGTCGATGATCGCCTGGGGGGATTTCGAGTGATTCTCCTGGAGTGTCTCGCACAGTCTGTCGATGCCGAACAGCTCCTTGGCGCCGTTTTGCGCTTCGATGATGCCGTCGGTGTACAGGAGGAGCACGTCCCCGGGCTGCATCCCGAGGCGCTTCACCTCGAACGGCACGTCTCTCCGTACCCCGAGGATCAGCCCGTCGGCATCCAGTTCGCTGCACGGTGTCCCGGAGGAGCGGGAGAGGAGCGGGAGGACATGGCCGGCGTTGGCGTAGGTCAGGGTACGGGTCAGGGGGGCATATTTGAGGTAGAAGAGGGTGATGAAGAGCCCTGCCTGGTTCAGGTCTTCGTAGAGGATTTCGTTCAGCGAAGCAAGGACTTCGCCGGGACTGGTGAACGAGTGGACCTGGGCGCAGATGACCGATCGGGCTTCAACCATCAACAGGGCCGCACCGATGCTGTGTCCGGAGACATCGGCGATGACCATGTCGATCGCGCCATCCTCGCGCCGGAAGTAGTCGTAATAGTCCCCCCCGATATGGGCGGCGGGAACACAGCACCCCGCGAGGTCAATGCCGGCAATCTCCGGTGGAACGGCCGGCAGGAGAGAAAACTGGATTTCCCGGGCGAGTTCCATGTCGCGCCGCAACCGGGAGTTTTCCAGCAGTACCTGTTCGGCGCGCTGCCGCTCGGTTATGTCGCGGGCAACAGCAACCCCGTACAGCTCCTTCTGGAAGGTGACGAGGCGGATGGTGACCTCGACCGGTATGTCTCCCCCCGAGCATTTGAACATCCGTGTGGTAATGGTATCCTGGTCCCACCCCTGTTCGATCCCGACGGTAATGAGTGCTCTCGCCCTCGCGACCGCCTCCTCGGGGAAGAAACGGTTCCAGGGGATGGAGAGGATATCCTGACGCGAACAGCCGAGCTGGCGGCATGCCGACTCGTTGACGTCGACGAAAGAGCAGGAAGGGACATGGAGGAGGAAGATGCAGTCGTTACTCTGGTCGAGCAGCGCCCGGAACCTTTCCAGTTCGTCGAGTCGTTGCTGCAGCTCGGGGTAATAGGTCTTGCGCAGGGAACGCTCGCCCAGACCAATGATCTTTTCCCGCTGGATGCTCCAGCTTTCCTCCTCGTCAGAGGGCCCTTTCATAGATTGCCTCGATGTCCCGGCGACTGGGCTTGCGCGGGTTGGTAACGATGCAGGGGTCGTGCATCGCGATCTCGGCGAGTTTCGGAATGACGCTCTGGTCGACCCCCACCTCGGTCAGGGTATAGGATAGTCCCGCCCCTTCGCACAGGCGTCGAACAGCGGCCGCCAGTGCGGTCATCGCCCCGGAAGATGCCATGCTCTCCACGTTCAACCCCATCGCCTTTCCTATTTCTCGGTAACGGTCCGGGACGGCGGGGAAATTGAACTCGATGACGTACGGCAGGAGGATGGCATTGCACTCCCCGTGGGGGGCGTCCAGCAGCCCCCCCAGGCTGTGCGCCATGGCGTGGACCGCTCCGAGGCTGGCGTTGGAGAAGGCGAGCCCCGCCTCCAGGCTGGCCAGCATCACCTCCCCGCGCAGCGCGATGTCGTCCGGCGCTTTCATCGCCGCCAGCAGATGTGTGGTGATGAGACGGATCGCCTCCAGGGAGTGCAGATCGGTGATCGGCGAATGGGCCGTGGAAACGAACGCCTCGCAAGCGTGGCAGAAGGCGTCCATCGCCGTGCAGGCGGTGAGTTCGGTGGGCATCGTGGTGGTGGTTGCCGGGTCGATCAGGGCGACATCCGGCACGATCATCTTGCTGATGATGGCGAACTTCATGCGCCGCCGGCTGTCGCTGATGATGGCGAACTGGGAGACGTCCGCCGCGGAGCCGGCGGTGGTGGGGACGCAGATCAGCGGGGGGGTGGGGAACTCAACCTTGTCCACCCCCTCGAACGCGCCGATCTCCCTTTTGTTGGTGCAGACGATGCCGATCCCCTTGGCGCAGTCGATAGGGCTTCCCCCGCCGACTGCAACGATGGCGTTGCACTCTTCCTGTCGGTAGATCTCGGCTCCCTCTTCGACTTCACCCGACTTGGGGTTGCTGGTGACCGCCGCATAGACGGCATGTTCCACACTTTCTTTTTCGAGGCTGGCGATCACGTCGTCAGTCCACCCAGCTGCAATCACTCCCGGGTCGGAGACGACCAGCACCTTGCGGGCGCCGAAATTCCGGGCGTAGCGACCGGCCAGCCTGCGGGCGCCAATGCCGAAAATGAATTCGGGGGCGACGAACTTTCGCAGGGCGAACTTTGACGGGTCTGTCATACTTGCACCTTCCTGTGCGCGAATGAAGACGCTGTGCCTAAACTGTATCACAAATCCATGAGAGGTACAGGAGATGGTAAAGAGTGAGGGGAGGTGATATTGCGAGGGCAGACCTTCTATCACCGAGGCACTGGAATACCCCCGTATACCAGAGGCAGGCGCCGCACCGGACGTCCCTGATGTGGCAGTCCTGTTCGAATTCTTCGGCCTGGCTGTCCCGTGCCGCCCTACCTTAGAACTCCTGAGGCATGGCCTTGACCTGTCTGGCGGTGAAGACGGGGCCGTCCTTGCAGACGTAGACGTTGCCGACGTTGCAGCGGCCGCACTTGCCGAGGCCGCACTTCATCCGGTTCTCCAGCGTGGTGTAGATGGCGTCGTCGGTGAACCCCAGTTTCTCCAGGACCGGCAGGGTGAACTTGATCATGATCGGCGGGCCG
>DATJLB010000248.1:0-7726 GCA_035490915.1 Geobacteraceae bacterium | reverse complement strand
CCCACCATCAACCGGGACATACCGAAGCCGATGTGGGACGTCCTCGCCTACCTCTCGTCGGTGAAGCTGAAGGGGAGCATCGGCGGGGTGTTCGGCAGCTACGGCTGGAGCGGGGAGGCGTGCAAGATGGGGGAGGAGCGGTTGCGCGGACTCAACTTCAAGCTCCCGGCACCTTTCGTCCGCTGCCCCTTCACCCCGCGTCCCGAGGCGATCGAGCAATGCGAGGCGTTCGGCCGGGCGATCGCGGAGGCGGTGCTGGCGAAGTAAGCCGTTAATTTTTGCGAAAAGAAAAGCCGGGCAGCTCTCAGAGCATGCCCGGCTTTTTCGTGTTTCAGAAGCAATAGAACGCGGATGACGCGCTTGCGCGCAGAAGCGCTACAGTGCGCAGGCGCGGATTGGGCAGATTTACACGTATTTTTGTGGAGGGAGTAAACCTAAATCTTTTTGGGTTTATCTGCGAGAATCCGCTTAATCCGCGTCATCCGCGTTCTATTGATTTTTCTTCCAGATCTCGATGATCCGGTCCGCCACCTGTTCCGGCGTCAGCGGGTCGGTGTCGATCTCGTCGTGGGCGGCGCTCCGGTAGAGGGGCGTTCGCCGTTCCAGAACCTCCGCAACCTCGTCGGTGAAGCTCTTCCCGGCGGTGAGCGCGGGGCGTTCGGTCCCACCCTGGATGCGGGCGACGATCGTCGCCACGGACGCTTTCAGCCAGATGACCCGGGCGTTCTGCCGCAGGACCTCTACGTTCTCCGGTCGCTCGATCACCCCCCCGCCGGTGTCGATGACGAGGTTGTCCCGTCCCGCCAGCTCCCGCGCCTCCGCCGACTCCAGGTCGCGGAAGTGGGGCCAGCCGAACTTCGCCACGATCTCAGGGACCGACATCCCGGCTCGCTTCACGATTGCCGCATCCATCCCGATGCACGCCATGCCGAGCCGCCGGGCGAGCAGTGCCCCGACCTCGCTCTTGCCGGTGCCGCGATAGCCGATCAGCACGATGTTCATGACGCGAGCCGCTCCATCACCACCCGCCTCATCACCTCGACCGGTGGGTCAATACCGGTAAAGTGCTGAAACTGCAGGACGGCCTGGTTGATGAACATCTCGACGCCGGAAATGACGGTCAGGCCGCGCGAGCGGGCGTCCGCCAGGAGCCGGGTCTCCAGCGGGGTGTAGACGATGTCGAAGACCGACTGCCCCGGCCGGAACAGTCCGACCGGGACGAGCGAGACATTTTCCTTCGGGTGCATCCCGATGGGGGTGCAGTTGATGATCACGTCGGCATGCTCCATCGCCCGGGCGAGGGCCTCATCGGTCAGCGGTTCCGCCTCGATGCCGGCTGCCGTCCCCCCTCTCAGGTCGGCTGCGAGCCCCCGGAGCATCTCCTCGTTGATGTCCAGCAGGGTAAGGGTGCAGAGCCGGGTGGAGCGGGCGAGTGTGAAGGCAATGGCCCGCGCGGCCCCCCCCGCCCCGAGCATCAGGACGTGCTTTTCGGCCAGTTCCACGCCGGCGTCGGTGAGGGCCTTCAGTGCTCCCGGCCCGTCGGTGCCGAGACCGATCAGCCTGCCATTGTCGTTGATGATCGTATTGATCGAGCCGATGGAGCGGTCGACCTCGGCGATCTCGTCCACGCACCCCATCGCCTCGATCTTGTGGGGGATGGTGACGCTCATCCCGCGGAAGTTCCTGAGCGCCCGCATCCCCGCCAGCGCGCTTTTCAGGTCCTCGACCCGAAACGCCACGTAGACGAAATCGAGCCCCAGTTCATCGAAGGCGGCGTTGTGGATCGCCGGGGACAGCGAGTGAGCGACCGGGTTGCCGATCACGGCGCACAGTTGGGTGGCAGGGGTAATTGCTCGATCTTTCTTCATTCCATCTCCTAGAGGGGGTTACGAGGGTGATGATGTGTGGGGGGCATTGTATCCGAGGGGCGTACCTCTGTCAAACCGCGAGACGGGAGACGGGGTCGGGTTAATGCGTCAAGGTGCTTGACTGGGGCTCGGTCAAGATGAACAGGGCGTTGGTGGCATCTTCGTCAATCTCGTGGAATCGGAAGGCGACGCCATACTCTTCAACGCGTATCGCAACCGCATCGACGACAATTTTTTTTCTCTGGCCATCGGGCGAGGCAGAGGGTAAGGGGATCGTAATTTCGATCAACTCTCCTACCTCGATCGGCTTGTTCGTCCTGAGAAACAACCCCCCCATACTCACGTTTTCCAACAGGGCGGTGAAAATGCCATCCTTCGTGAATATCGTCGTTTCACCCACGTGCGTCCTGCCACTGGATCTCCGTTCCATGAACGACCCCTCCTGTGTCGGCCCTGCCTCTGGCGCATCGACTCCGAAGATTAGCTCGGGACGATGGTGACGTCAAGAGATTAATTGCTGTAAATGGAAAACCGGCGTGCGGCGAAAAGCATGGCCACGAATCCTGTCACCCGCACGATTCGATTTGACACCGTACCCGGCACGCATCATAATCGCCTCTGACATGACCAACCCGACTCTCCCACACATAATCGACGTCGCAGTGCCGCTCCCGCTCGATGCCACCTTCAGCTACGCTGTCCCGCCGGAGCTCGTCCCGCTCGTCACGACCGGCGTGCGCGTGCTCGTCCCGTTCGGAAAGCGGAAGCTTACCGCCTATGTCCTCGGCACTGGGGAACAGCGGGGCGAGGAGGTGCGGCAGGTCATTGCGGTCCTCGACCCTGAGCCGCTTTTCACGGCACAGGAGCTGGAGTTTTTCCGGTGGGCGGCGGGCTACTACCTCCACCCCCTCGGGGAGGTGATAAAGAGCGCCCTTCCCGCCGGGATCAACATCATGAGCCGGAAGCAAAACAGACGCGAGCCGAACGGGGGGACCGTGGCTGAAGAGGTGCTGACCGGCGGGCGGCGGGTGAAGACCGAGATGTTCTACCGCCCCGTCATGCCACAGCCGGCGGGGGTACTCCGGGAGAAGCCGGCGCGGATCATGACTTTTCTCGGCGCACAGGGCGAGGCGTCGGCCAGCCGGCTTCGCCACGAGTGCGACGCCGATGCGGCAATCCTGAAGAGACTCCGGGAAAGAGGGTATGTCAGCGCCATCGAGCGGGAGGTCTACCGCGATCCGTTCCGAGCGGAGGTCTTTCGGCACGACACCCCGCCCGCTCTGAACGACAGCCAGGCGTCGGCGCTCGACCGGCTTGCGGCGGCGCTGAAGGGGGATGCCTTTGCCCCCTTCCTTCTCCACGGCGTGACCGGGAGCGGCAAGACCGAGGTCTACCTCCGGGCCATCGCGGAGGTCATCGACCGGGGACGGACGGCGCTGGTGCTGGTGCCGGAGATCGCCCTCACCCCGCAGCTGGTCAGGCGCTTCAAGAGCCGCTTCGACTGCGGGATCGCCGTCCTCCACAGCGGCCTCTCCGACGGGGAGCGGTTCGACGAGTGGCGGCGGATCAGGCGGGATGAGGTCGCCATCGTGATCGGCGCCCGCTCCGCCATCTTCGCGCCGCTCACGCGGATCGGCATCATCGTGGTGGACGAGGAGCACGACGGTTCTTACAAGCAGTCGGAGGGGTTTCGTTACAATGCCCGCGATCTGGCCCTGGTGAGAGGGAAGCAGGCGGGGGCCTGCGTGATTCTCGGTTCCGCCACCCCGCTGGTGACGAGCTTCCATGCCGCCCACAGCGGCCGGCTCGGCTACCTCCAGCTCCCCCGCCGGGTCCGCGACCTTCCGATGCCGGAGGTGCGGCTCCTCGATGTCCGGGGGAAGAAAAACGAGACCTTCCTCCCCGAGCTGGCGGCGGCGATCGACCTGAACTTCTCGTGTGGAGGGCAGTCGCTTCTCTTTCTCAACCGGCGCGGTTTTGCCACCTACCTCGTCTGCAACGACTGCGGCCACGTCCTCCGCTGTCCCAACTGCTCCATCACCCTCACCTACCACCAGCGGCGGGGACGCCATGTCTGCCATTACTGCGACTACGCCATTCCCGCCCCGTCTGTCTGCCCGGAGTGCGGGAGCGTCGAGATCACCCTGCTCGGCCGTGGCACAGAACGGGTCGAGGAGGAGGTGCGGACGCTCTTTCCCGCGGCGCGGGTCGGCCGGATGGACCGGGACACCACGAGCGGCAAGGGGGGGCACGCCCGGGTCCTCAAGGGGGTGGAGGAGGGGACGGTCGACATCCTGGTCGGCACCCAGATGATCGCCAAGGGGCACGACTTCCCGGGGGTGACCCTGGTGGGGGTGGTGTCTGCCGACGCGACCCTCAACCTCCCCGATTTCCGGGCCGCCGAGCGGACCTTCCAGCTGATCAGCCAGGTGATCGGCCGGGCGGGGCGTGGCGACGCGCCGGGTACGGTGCTGATCCAGACCATGAATCCGGACCACTATGCCGTCAGCCGGGCGGCGGCCCATGACTTCGCGGGATTCTACGGGGAGGAGCTGGAGTTTCGCCGCGAAGCCGGCTATCCCCCGTTTACCCACCTGGCGGCCCTTGTCCTTTCGGGGAACGGGGCGGAGGCGGTTGACCAGGCGGCTTCGGTGGCGTCTTCGCTGCTGCTTCGTCTCAAGAAAGAGCTGAAGAGCAGGGTCGAGGTCCTTGGCCCGGTGGTGGCGCCGCTCGCAAAGATCCGAGGCCGGTACCGCCGCCAGATCCTCCTCAAGTCGGCAGGACGGACCGACCTCCATCGCCTGCTGGCGGCGTTCCGGGGAAGCGCCGTCATTCCGGCGACGGTAAGGATCGCCATCGACGTCGACCCCGTGGACATGCTGTAGGAGCGGACGCGGTCTTCCGGCCATCTCGCCGCCGTGTCCTCGAAACCCTGCCTCAACGTAGCTCTGTTTATGCCCTGTGGGTACTACGCCTCGGCACGGTTTCTGCGGGCCGGCGACGATCTGGCCACAATTTGCAAAGCAAATTGGACAGTGAAGGCTGCCCGTAGGGCGAGGCCGCAGGCCGAGTCAAAATCTCGCGTCCGTTTTGCAAAACCTTCAGCTCCGATTCTTTCGCCTTGATCCGCGTCCCATTGCCTTTGGTGCAGTATGTTGTCCCCCTGTCCGTCTTGCCTCTTTCCCATCGTCTGCTACACTTAATCATGCTTTCCGCACTTCAATGACGAGGATTTCCCATGCCTGACCGCCTCCATGACCCCTCCGGGCTGATGCCGCCGGAGAGGGACGCCTGCGCCATCATCTGTTACGTCAACAAGGAGGGGCGGCCGACCCACGGCAACGTCCAGCGGACCATCGAGGCGCTCGTCAAGATGGGGCACCGGGCCGGCGAGATCAACGGCGAAGGGGACGGCTGCGGCATCCTGACCGACATCCCTCGCCCGCTCTGGGGGGAGGTCCTTTCCTCCGCGGGGCATCCGCAGGAGCTCGCGGACCACCCCGGCTTCGCGGTCGGCCACCTCCTGCTCGACCGGGACGACCTGGCTCAACATCCCGGGCTGCAAGACGCCATCCTGCAACGCATCCGTGAGGAGGGGCTGGATCTCCTGGCAGAGCGTCATGCGCCGGTCCGGAGCGAGGTGCTTGCTCCCAAGGCCCGGGAAGGGGAACCGCTCTTCTGGCAGATTGCCATGCTCTCCCCCGAACCGGCAAAGGCCCCAGCCGCGCTGTTCGAGCTCCAGGTGGTGCTGGAGCGGGAATTTCCGGTGCATGTCGCCTCCCTTTCCACCGTGGTGGCTGCCTACAAGGTGCATGGTGCCCCGGAGCTCCTCTCCCGCTACTACCCGGAACTGAAGCGGCGCGAGTTCCAGTCGTCCATCACCATCGGCCACAGCCGATATTCCACCAACACGCTCCCCACCGTGCTGCGCGCCCAGCCCTTTTCGCTCCTGGGGCACAACGGCGAGATCAATACCATCGCCCGCCTGCGGGAGGAGGCGCGCATGCTCGGGATCGACCTCCCCGCGGGGGGGAGCGACTCCCAGGACCTGAACCGGACCCTGGAAGGGCTGATCTTCCGCCATGGCCTCACCCTGTTCGAGGCGATGGAGCTGGTCTTTCCCCCCATCTTCAGCATCATGGACCGGATGGCGCCGGAGCCGCGGGCGATGTACGGCTGGTTCCGCCGCTTTCTTGCGGCTTCCGCCCAAGGGCCGGCCGCGATCATTGCGCGCCACAGCGACCGGTGCGTGTTCAGTGTCGATGCCATGGGTCTTCGCCCCCTCTGGGTGGGGGAGACCGACCGCTATCTGTTCGCCTCGTCGGAACTCGGGGTCGTCCCACATGAGGAGATCATGGGTGACCCCAAGCCGTTGGCGCCGGGGGAGAAGGTGGGGGTGCGTCTTGCCGCCGGGCAGCCCCCCCAGGTGCTGGAGCACCACGAGCTGAGAAGCGAGGTCCATGCCCTGTTCAGGCGGAGGACCAACCTGGCGGCCCAGGCGAAGGCAGTGGTGAAGGGACAGGATCTGCTCCCCCTCTCCCCGCCCCTCTCCCGCCAAGGGAGAGGGGGTGATTCAAAAGTTCCCCCTCACTCCAAACTCTTCGCCCGCAGCACCAGGCTCCTCCACGACAACTTCCTCTCGGCCCTCGGCTGGAAGAACAGCGACCTGCAGAACCTCCGGGAGATGGCAAGGAGCGGGCAGGAGCCGATTGCCTCTCTCGGCTACGACGGTCCTCTGGCGGCGCTCTCCCTGTCGCGCCAGAACCTCTCCGACTACTTCAAGGAGCAGGTGGCGGTGGTGACCAACCCGGCCATCGACCGGGAGCGGGAGGCGGAGCACTTCTCCACCCGGGTCTACATAGGTCCCCGCCCAGCCCTGCGCGGAATCTCCCAGCCGGCGGTGGAACTGGCGCTGCCGCTCCTCCTCGGCGGAGGACGGACAGACGGGCCGTCCCACGACGAGGCGATCGCCGCGTCGTTCGGCACCTGCACCCTCCAGACCCTGCTGTCGAGGTTCGGTCGGGGGCGCTGCCGTGTCCTGTCCTGCACCATGGGACGCGACGAATCGCTCCGGGATGCGCTGGCGCGGCTTGCGACAGAGGCGACCGGTGCGGCCCGGCGCGGAGCCCGTATTCTGGTGCTGGACGACAGCGCGGCTTTCGCCCCCGGACGAAGCTTCCTCGACCCGTACCTGGCTGTGGCGGAAATACACAAGGGGCTCAAGGAGACCGTCGTCGTGAACGGCGAAAGCCTGCGACGTCGTGCTTCGCTCGTTGTCCGCTCCGGGGCGCTCAGGACCCTGCACGACCTGATCTTCGCCCTCGGCATGGGGGCCGATGCGCTCTGCCCTTACCTGATGTGGGAAGAGGCGGCGCGGGAGGAGGACGGGGTGAAGCGGCTCCTCGGCGTCCTCGGCAAGGGGCTGGAGAAGGTGATCTCCACCATGGGGACACATGAGATTGGTGGCTACGGCAAGTACTTCGCCTCCATCGGCCTCTGCCGCCACCTGGCGGAGATCTTCGAGACCCCCAATTTCTGCGGCTCGGGAAGCGGGGGGCTCACCCTGGAGCGGCTCGAAGCGGAGAACCGCTCCCGGAGCGCGGTAGCGCGCAGCCGGGCGAAGCAGCCGGTGCCGGCCCAGTTCCGCCTCTACCCCCGCATCTGGCGGATGGTGGGGCAGGTGGCGAAGATGGAGGAGAGCTACGCCGACCTCTCCCGGCTGATCCAGGGGCTCGAAGGGGAGAATCCGCTCGCGATCCGCCACCTCCTCGACTTCCGCTTCACCGAGGAGCTCATGGTCGATCCGGACGAGGTGGACGCAACGGTGGGGGGGCATGCCCTCCCCATCCTCTTCTCCG
>DATJLB010000247.1:0-5015 GCA_035490915.1 Geobacteraceae bacterium | reverse complement strand
AGGCTCCTCCACCACGCCGCTGGTGCTGCAGGATGTCAAGGTTCCGGTCGAGAACCTCCTGGGCGAGCCGGGCAAGGGGCACAAGATCGCCTTCAATGTACTCAACATAGGCCGCTTGAAAGTGGCTACCCAGACCTTGGGTATGGCCAAGGGGGCGTTTGGCGAGGCGGCCTCCTATGCGGCCGAGCGGAAGCAGTTCGGCAAAGCGATCGGCGAGTTTGGTGCCATCAGGGAAAAGCTGGCGGACATGACGGCGGCCATCTTTGCCTCGGAGTCGGTGGTCTACCGGGTGGCGGGTCTTCTCGACGATCGGATTGCGACGCTGGACCAGGGCGGGGCGGATTACTACGAGCGCTACCAGAAAGCGATCGAGGAGTATGCGGTCGAGTGTGCCATCGCCAAGGTGTTCTGCAGCGAACAGCTGGATTTCGTGGTAGACGAGGCGGTCCAGATACATGGCGGCTATGGCTACATCAGCGAGTATGCGGTGGAGCGCTTCTACCGGGACTCGCGCATCCAGCGCATCTTCGAGGGGACCAACGAGATCAACCGCATTCTCATTCCGACCATGCTCTTCCGCAAGGCCGACGGCGGCAGCCTCGATCTCCAGAGCAAGGTCAAGGAGGCACAGATCGAACTGACGGAAGGGAGCGAGGCTGCGCGTGTCTCCGGTACCTTTGCCCGGGAGCTTACTCTCATCGCCGATCAGAAGAAGCTTTTCCTGGCGATGCTCGGCGCCGTTGACCAAGCCAGGGAATCACAGGAGGTCATGCTCGCCCTGGCGGACATGGTCATCACTATTTTCGCCCTGGAAAGTGTGGTCCTGCGGGCGGAGAAGGTTTTCCCGACGGCGAGTGACAAGAAAAAAGAGCTGTTGCAAGCGGTGGTCAGGGTTGCCGCCTTCGAGATGGGCGGCCAGTTCCTGATCGCCGGCTTTCGCTGCAGCGCATACAGCCTGAACGACGTTCGCCTGCTAATGACGCAGAGGGCCCTGGCGCGTCTTTCCGCCTATCCGGGGGAAGGTCTGCTGGGGGCAAAGCAGCTGCTGGCAGATGCCGCGAAGGAATCGGGCAAATACGTATTCTAGGAGACTCGACACCAAACTGCGGTCCCGGCCGGCCGGTGTCGGTTATGAAGAGGCCTCACATGGGGCTGTGAACATACACATGCAAAGGAGGAAGTCATGATGAGGAAGGTGATGTTTCAAATTGTAGCAACTGCATTGCTGGTGTTGCCTGCGTTAGCTCAGGAGGTGCCTCTGAACACTCCACCGATCTATAACTGCGATTACCAGCCGTCCTGCGAGGTGGCACCCGGCATCTACGGCAAGATGGCCTCGCCCGTCATGAGCAAGTTCAATCTCTCCATCGGCGGATATGTGAAGCTTGATTACATATACAACTCCGTCAATCTCGGGGCGAACGGTGCATTGGGCACGCTGCAGCCGGCCGGTATACCCAAGACATCCTCCGTTGCCGGCCAGCAGGATCAGACACTGGTTACCGCCCGTCAGACGCGTTTCTGGCTGAAAGTCGACGGTCCGACGTTTGTCGGTGCCAAAACCGGTGCCCTCATTGAGACCGATTTTTTCGGTGCCGGCGGCACCAACGAGTCGGCCAACATGCGGATGCGTCATGCCTACGGCACCCTGGACTGGCAAAATACCCAGGTGATGTTTGGTCAATCATGGGACAACTTCGGACCTGCCGCCGCATCAACACTTGATTTCGGCCTGGGCGCCACAACAGGTAACCCGGCTCAGCCCCGCATTTCCCAGATCCGGATTACTCAAAAGGTCCGCCTGAGCGAGCAGAATTCTCTGAAACTGATCGCTGCGGTCCAGAATCCGACCCAGGATACCAACACGGCTAACGGCACCGCCGGTGAAAGCTGGGGGTCGATGGTGAACGTGGCCGGCCAGGCCATGGTGGTCAGTAAGGCGCTCGGCGTCGCTCCCGGTTTTTGGGGGCTCTCCATGAACTCGCTTACCGCCGGCTTCTTCGGTCTGTATGGCAACCAGCACGTCGCGGGGAATAGCGATAAGGTCGATTCGTGGGGATACGGTTTCTACACATTTGTTCCGCTCTTGAAGTCCAAGGATGGCAAGGGACGGACCATGACCGCCTCCTTCGAAGGACAGGCCTTTATGGCAGCGAATATGTCGTTCAACAACGCGACCGCCCAGGCGCTGGTGGGGCCGACGGGGAACAAGTCGCCGGCCAAAGGATATGGTGTGTTCAGCCAGGTGATCTTCTACCCGACCCAGGATCTGGGGATCACCGCCGGCTACGGCAGGAGGAACGCTTACAATTATGCCGAATATGCCGGCATAGCGAACTTCCAGAAGTCCAGTTCACAGGTTTTCGCGAACATTGCCTATGACCTCAACGCCGCGGTCAGGGTTGCGGCCGAATATCAGAACCTGAACACCCAGTACGGTAACAACTCGCCGGGGACGTCCGGCACCGGTACGGCTAACGTGGCTCGCTTCTCGGCGATGTATTTCTTCTAGAAACCGGGGTTGAGGCTGCGGTGAAGGATCAGAGGGGCGCCAAGCACCCCTCCGATCCGGCTCCCGCACCCGGCGTTCCTTTGGGGTAGTGACAACCTTTGGGGAAGTATCTTCTTAAGGAGACACGTATGCACGGTAACAGCATCAATTGGGCGGCAGTAGCAAAGGCTCCCAAATTCGTCGAGCTCCACAGCAAGAAGAAAGCGTTTCTGTTTACCTGGTGGCTGGTCGGTTCAGTGGCGTTCTTTGCCCTGCCCGTCTGTGCCGGCTATTTCCCCGAGGTCATGAAGGTCAGGATCATCGGCAGGCTCAACGTCGGCTACTTCTTCAGCCTGTTCGAATTCTTCTTTTTCTGGGCGATCGCCGTGTACTATTCGCACCGCTCGAACACCTGTTTCGATCCGTTGACCAAGGAAGTGCTCGACGAGATCTCGCGGGAGGGGGGCAAATGAAACGATTCCTGCTCGCAGTCACGTTGGGACTGGGCGTGGCCCTGTCTACCCCTGCAGTGGCGGCTCCCCAGGGCAATCCCCCGCCTGTCGCCGTCCGGGCAGCAGGGGGGGGCGCTTCGGCGCCGGCCGTCTCACCCGCACGCGAAGAGAAGAAGGATGTGGCGACGAACAGGGCCATCACCCTCGGCATGTTCCTGGCCATCATCATCCTTACCGTCGTGATCGTGGTCAAATCCGCGCGAGCTACCAGGACCACGGCCGATTACTATACCGCCGGCGGCGGCATCTCGGGGTTTCAGAACGGCTGGGCCATTGCGGGAGACTACATGTCGGCCTCGACGTTTCTCGGCATCGCGGGGATGACGGCCATGTTCGGCGCCGACGGCTTCATGTACACCGTGGGGCCGTTCTTCTCCTTCGTCACCATTCTCCTCGTCGTCGCGGAACCGTGCCGCAATGTGGGGAGGTACACCATGGGGGACATCCTCTCCCTGCGCTCGTCGTCCAAGGTGGTGCGCGGTACCGCCGCCCTTGCCGCCGTGGTGGTCTCCACCTTTTACATGATCGGCCAGATGGTCGGCGCCGGGAAGCTCATGCAGCTCCTCATCGGCATCCCCTACAACGTCTCGGTCGTGGGGGTCGGCGTCCTGCTGGTACTCTACGTCACCTTCGGCGGCATGAAGGCCACCACCTGGGTGCAGATCATCAAGGCCGCTCTCCTCATGGTGAGCGGCACCCTCATCACGGTGCTCCTCCTCTGGAGGTACGGCTTCAGCTTCACCGCCTTTTACGACGCCGTGGCAACCAGCCCGGCGATCCAGGACCATGTGCGGGGGCTCCTGAAACATGCGGCTCCGCAGCCGGGGTTCGACTACGGCCAACGCTTCCTGGAGCCGGGGCTGGTCCTCAAGGACCCCCTCGACCAGATATCCCTCGGCCTTGCCTTTGCGCTGGGAGCGGCTGGCCTGCCCCATCTTCTCATGCGCTTCTTCACCGTTCCCAACGCCCGGGCCGCCCGCACGAGCGTCATCATTGCCATGATCCTGATCGGCGCCTTCATGATCATGGTCACGATGATCGGGTTCGGTGCCGCCGTTTTCCTTACGCCGCAAAAGATCATCGCGGCCGACAGGGGGGGCAACATGGCCGCGCCCATGATTGCCCAGTTCCTCGGCGGCGGAGCCGGGTCCCTCTGGGGGGATATGTTTCTTGCCTTTGTCTGCGCCGTCGCCTTCGCCACGATCATTGCCGTGGTCTCGGGGCTGATCCTGGCGGTGTCCGCTGCCGTGGCCCACGACTTGTACGTGAACGTCCTGAAAGACGGCAAACCCAACCAGCAGCAGCAGGTCAGGATCGCCCGGCTCACCGCCATCGGGATCGGCGTCATAGCCATCCTTCTCGGCGTCGCCTGCGAATCGCAGAACATCGCCCACCTCGTGGTCCTCGCCTTCGCCATGACCGCCTCCGGCAATTTCCCGGTTATCCTCCTGGCCCTCTTCTGGAAGCGCTTCAACGCCGGCGGCATCGTCACCGGGCTGGTTGTCGGCGGCCTTTTCACCATTGCCGTCGTCCTCGCCTCCCCCACCATGACCTATCCGAAGAAAATTGCCGCCGATGCCAGAATGGTGGTTGAGCTGCTGGAAAAGAAGGAGGCCGGGGGGACGGTCCTTGGCGACACGGAACAGAAGGCGCTGGCAAAGGCCCGCGTCGACTATGCGAAGAACAAGGACGGCAGGTCCGTCATAGGGCTCGATGCCCCGCTCTTTCCGCTGAAGAACCCGGCCATCCTCACGGTGCCGGTCGGCTTCCTCGCCGCGATTGCCGGCACCTTCCTGTTCGGCACCCGCCGGGAAGAGGAGAAGTTCGACGAACTCTACATCCGGCAGAATACCGGTTACGGCGTGTCGGGTGTCATTGACCACTGACGGTCGAGCGGCAGTGGGTCCGGCGGGGCCGCACGCCAACCATACGAGCACATTTCAAACAAGGAGAGATAACGTCATGAAACTCGAATCGAAACGATGGATCTATCTGATACTGGGCACGCTGAT
>DATJLB010000246.1:0-4649 GCA_035490915.1 Geobacteraceae bacterium | reverse complement strand
CATAGATTTGTACCCCCGTGGCCAGTGCTTCAAGGAACAACTCCTGACCCGGCGGTGGTCGCAATGTATCGGGGACTTCAGGCATCTCGACTGCAGACGAACTTGCGCAACCCATCAATGAACCGACGAGTGTCAGCAACCCAATGACGGTTGAAGATGACGTTTTCATGCTTGCACCTCCGCACGTTTTCTTATTTCTGCCTCGTCCCGTGGGCTGGCCACGGTGGTTCCAGGCTCGGTCCAACGCTGCTCCACCCCTAGAGGGCTTCCGCGGGTAAAAGATCGATTTCCATGCGCTCCTCCCCCCGAATCAGAACGAGCTGCATGGCCTGGCCAATCGTCCATTCGGCAAGGATGCGATGGATATCGTCGACGCTTTCCACCGTGTGGCCGTTGATCGAGACCAGGAGGTCTCCCTCCCTGACCCCCGCCACGGAGGCCGGCCCGTGTTCATTGACCGATACGGCCACGACTCCGTTCCTGTTCTGCAGGTGATGGAACCTGGCCAGCTGCCGGTTGAGCGGTATCTGCTGGACGGCGAGGCCAAGGGAAGCACGGCGGACCCGGCCATGGGTCAGCAGTTGCGAGACCACCCATCTCGCGGTGTTGGCCGGAACGGCAAAGCCTATCCCCTGCGCTATGACAATGATGGCGGTGTTCACCCCCACAACCCTTCCCCGCGAATCGACGAGCGGACCACCGGAGTTGCCCGGGTTGAGCGGCGCAGTGTGCTGGATGATGTTTTCGATCAACCGTCCTTCACTGCTCCTCAACGCCCGGCCGAGAGCACTGACCACGCCGGTCGATACCGTGGACTGGAAACCGAATGGGTTGCCGATGGCGATTACGAGCTGCCCCGTCCGGAGGGCGCCGGAATCAGCGAGGCTCGCGAAGGGAAGCCCCGAACCGTTGGCGCGCAGTACCGCCAGATCCGTGGCCGGGTCGGTTCCGACAAGAGTCGCCTCGAAGCTGGTGCCGTCCTGAAGTGTCGCCGTCAACGCGTCCGAACCCTGCACGACATGGTCATTGGTGAGAATGTAGCCATCCGGTGCGATGAGGACACCGGAGCCGGCCCCCCCCTGTTCGGGCCTGACCCCGCTGGCCGATCTTCTTGCAGTAATGCCGACAACTGCAGGCCCCACCGCGTCGACCACGGTGATGACGGCCCGTGAGTATGCATCGAGCAATTCCACATCCGGAGCGTCTTCCGATCTGATCCGGCAACTGCCGTCTGCGTGAGGTCCTTCCCCTTTCGCCGCAATACACCGCAGGGCATTCTTTTGGTGCTCTTCATCCATGCATCAGTTCCTTTCCTTCCCGGCATGGCAGTAAATCCGCCGTCAATGCTCAGACTGGTTCCGGTCACGAAGGATGCACGTGTAGGTATTGATGAGTTGTGGCAGGTTGATGGACATTGGGTGCTCCTTTCATTTACTTGAGAAAATCGATGATCGCCGGAATCACCGTCGTGGGGGCTTCTTCCATCAGCCAGTGTCCCGCGCCCGGCACAACCTGACCTCGGACGTCGGTAGCCACCATTTTGGCCTGTTCGATGAGGAAAGTGCCGCTCGCCTTCTCGCCGGTCAGGACCAGCACCGGCATGGACAGCTTGGTCTTCGAGAGCTGCTCGAAGTCCTTCGCATCCTGCTCAAAATTGCGGAAGTACTCGAACCCGGCGCGCATCCCTCCGGGCTGCGCATAGGCTTTGGCATAGATGCGCCGGTCGGTCTCCGGTACCGAGTGTTTCGGGTCGGCGGCGAAGTCGTTCCAGAAGTGCTCGAAGTAGGTCCGCTCGCGCCCCTTGACCAGCGCCAGCGGGACTTTTCCGTAGAAATGGAAGTGCCACAGATCGCGCATCAGCCAGACGTCCTTCCAGTTGCCGATGCCCGGCAGGAAGGCATCCATCAGCACCACGCGCTCGGTGGCCTGCGGGAACTGGGCGGCGTATGCGTAGGCCACCATCAGGCCGATGTCGTGGCCGACGATGCTCACCCGGTCGAATCCCAGCGAAACAGTCAGTTCGTGGATATCCACCGCCATGTTCTTCTTGTCGTAGCCGGACTCCGGCCTGGACGACCCGCCGGCGCCGCGCAGGTCGGGAACGATGACAGTATGACGTTTGGACAGGGGCTGCATGAGCGGCCGCCACATCCGGCCAGCCTGGGTGTAGCCGTGCAGAAGGACCACCGCGCTCCCCTTGCCGCCGATGAGGTAGTGCAGGCGCACTCCGTTGACCTCGGCAAAGTGCTCGGTAAATCCGGCGGGAACCATACCGGACGCAGCCCAGAGAGGGGAAGACGTCAACAGCATGGCGGCAAGGATGGTAATCCCGGCGAAAAAGGTGCGTCTGGATTGTCTTGATCTGGTAAACATATGCCCTCCTCTCGGCTTAAGGATGTTTCCCTATTATCGCCCTCGCAGCCAAAGCGGTGATTATCCCGTAGGGCAGATTTACCAGCAGCAGGTAGACTGTGAACAACGGCCCGCCACGCTGAAGCCCGAAATACCCCGCACCGCTCATCGGCAGGAAGATT
Source organism: Geobacteraceae bacterium (assembly GCA_035490915.1). GTDB lineage: Bacteria > Desulfobacterota > Desulfuromonadia > Geobacterales > Geobacteraceae > JAMPXD01. Next base: position 2,115 of record DATJLB010000246.1, on the reverse strand, counting down.
AAAAACAACGCCAGCACCGGCGCGAGGAAGTAGAGAAGACCGAAGAGGTAGAGCCGTCTCCAGGCGGTCTTTATAAAGAGCCCGAACGGGATGCCCCACAGACCGGCCCAGAAGAGGGGTCTGTATATATCCGGCGATTTCAGGGAGACCGGGGCCTTCACCCCGAATGTCGCGCTAAGCCCCGACCCAAACAGGATATGGCTGAAAAGGACCACGGCCGCTCCGCCTATCACCCCCGCCGCGAAGCAGATTGCCACCCGCTGTATCAGGGTCAGACCATCTTCCATCACGTTCAGACCTTTTTCCGTCATGATCAAACTCCCTTTATTTTACGCCACAAGAACATCTTGCAGAAGGTTGACGAATAATTGCCCCTTCAATGTCCTTAGCGTTGATTCTTGCCCTTCAAGGCTTGGCAGTCGCCGGTTCTTTCGCATGAAACCTAGAACCCGGGAGCTCCTTCCAGTGGCGGTTCCCATGTACGCAAGGTATCCTCATCAATGGCTTTGATAAAACTTATCTCGCTGACTGTGATAACCGGATAGGTATAGTCGGCCCCTTTAAGCAGCAGGACTTTTTTGCCGGTGACTTCCCCTGCCAAACTGACAAGCACTCCCCGCTTGCATCGGGATAAGTTTGTGGTTTTGCCGAGAGATTCGGGCAAAAACGCCAGGAATCTTCCCCCTGATCCTGAAGCTTCAACGGGCATCTGCCGGGCATCCAGATTATAATGAATCACTTCAATCTGAATGCCGTCATTTAAGCTGGTAACGCCTGCAATGCCACCCCCGAGAATTACCATTTTCCCGCGATAAGCATCGGGATTTTTCTGAAGGTCGTTAAATGAGATTGAGCTGTCAACCTGTGCCGATGATTTATCACTTAGAAGATTGTGGGCACAACCGCTTAGAGCAAGCAGAACAAACAAGGAACCTGCGAAGAATCTTTTCATGCGTACCTCCTGTATCCATTGCTGCAAATCTACATAACGGTCACATGGTGAGGACAACCCGGAATACCGCTTTCCCGCTCATCATGCGGGCGTAACCTTCGGCGGCTTTTGCCAGCGGATACTTTTCGATCATCGGGCGCACACCCGTTATTTCCGCGAAGCGCAGAGTGTCTTCAGAGTCAGTCGGGATTCCCGCAGACCAGCCCTGGATTCGCTTTCGGCCGAAAATCAACTGAGGTGGAGACACTTCGATGGCGTCAAGCGGTGCTCCCACTATCAGGAATATGCCGTTTATTCCCAGGCCGCCCACCAGTGACGACATCGCTTTACCGCTTGGCGCAGTAGCAAGAATAACTGCCGCACCGCCAAGTTTCTGCAACTCAGTCGCGGCATCCGCAACAGCGCTGTCAATGTAAAGATGCGCGCCAAGTTTTTTCGCGAGCGCAGCCTTGTCCGGACCATGCCCTATGGCCGCGACCCTATAGCCGAACTTGTTTGCGAACTGAATTCCCAAGTGGCCAAGGCCGCCGATTCCCTGCACTGCGACAAGATCGCTCGGCAGGGCGCCATTATGACGGAGAGCATTGAATGTGGTAATTCCGGCACACATCAGCGGCGCGGCCTCGGCGGCGTCGAGCGATTCGGGCATGTGAGCCAATGCATCGACCGGGGCGACCATAAATTCCTGATAGCCACCGTCGTAGCTAACTCCGCAGACCTTAGCATTTGCGCAGTTCATAAAATCCCCACGCCGGCAGGCGAGGCATGTGCCGTCCTGGCCGCCGTGCCAGCCGACGCCGACGCGTTCGCCCTTCTTCCAGCCCTGCACACCGGTTCCGACCTCGTCGATCACGCCGGCCACTTCGTGTCCGGGGACGCGGGGGTATGAGATCCCGGGAAAGAGGCCATCCTTGGTGACGACATCGCTGTGGCAGACGCCGCATGCCATGACGCGGATCCTTACCTGCCCCGGCCCGGGTTCCGGGATGTCACGTTCCACGACTTCGAAGTCCGCGCCGGGCTTCGGTACTTGCACTGCCATCATTTTCGCCATGTGTCGATCCTCCTTTAAGTCCCTCGGGCCCCCTAAAAGCCGTCTTTCAAGGTGCGTAACGGGTGAAGACGAAGTCGCGGGCCTTGACAGGCTCGTGGCACGGGAAGCA
>DATJLB010000245.1:0-4571 GCA_035490915.1 Geobacteraceae bacterium | reverse complement strand
TGGTACTCCACGTCGCGGAAGAGGACACCCCGGACGCCGATGCCGGCCCCCTGGATGTCCATGGCACTGTCCTGATTCGGGAGGGGGTCCTTCACCCAGAGCGCCGCGAAATCGTAAAAGCCGTACGGGGTGATCCGGAACCGGTCGCCGAGTCCGACATGGGGGGCCAGGTTCGGGGCGGACAGCTCGATCATCCCGTGAAAGGCGTTGTCACCCATCTCTTCGCTCTCGTCGTAGCCGCGCACGCTCTCGATGCCGCCTGCCGCATACTGTTCGTTGGAGATGAGCGGCTGGTCGGCCACCTGGCCGTCCAGCTTCACCCCGAGGGCCGCACCGCCCGGCAGTTGCTGGCGCCGCTCGACCCCCAGGTTGGCGAATATGTAGTTCGTCCGCGACTGGAAACGCTTGTCGGAAAACTGCTGCTCCCTGGCAACCAGCCCCCGGAAGGCGATGTTGACGGTGGCGTTGATGAGGGTAACCCCTCCGGAATCGGGAAGAGACCCGCTGTAGGCGAAGGAAAAGGGCATGTACTCCACGGGGGTGCTGATCTCCCCCCCGGTCGTCCCGGTGTTTTCGTCGAAATGCTTGTAGTCGAAGCCGAAGATCGCCGTATGGTTATAATCCTTGACGGGAGGGAGCGGGACGATGTAGCGGGTGCCGACGACCTCCCCCTTGCCGAGCGTGCCGAAACCGGAGCCGAAAGTGGTGTTGTTGTTGGAGTAGAGACCGTAGACGACCAGGCTGTTGTCCCCGTTCCAGGGGGCCGGCAGGGTATAGGAACCGGTCACCACTTCAACATCGTTGAAATTCTGCGGTGAAAACTGGTACTGCCCCGCCAGGGAATGCTCCAGCCCCCAGAGGTTGTCGTAACGGGCCGCGGCATTGATACGCAGGGAGGTCGAGTCGTGCGTGCTCCGGTTGTTGACCTCCAGACTGCCGTGAAAAGGAAGTTTGTCTTGCGCCTTGAGCTCCACGTCCACGGTCCCCAGCTCCTTTCCGGCCGCCATGGCGGGCATGACCTTCAGGTCGGGGTTGCGGTTCAGCTTGTTGATCTCCCGCTGAACGTCCTGCACGTACAGGATCGCGCCGGGAGCGAGGGACGGAAGCTTGCGAAGGATGAGGTCGGTCGAGAAATACCGGTTGCCGCTCACCTTGACGGTGCTGACCTTGCTCTCGATCACCTGCAGCCGGATGATCCCCCCCTCCACCTTCTGTTCGGGTATGTTCACGAGCACCGTCGGGTACCCCGCATCGTGGTAGAAATTCTCCAGGATGTCCCGTCCCTTTTCGACATCCGCCGCCGTCTTGCCGGGGCCGACCTGGTCGTCCAGGAGATCGAGGAGTCGCTGGGTAGTGAAGAGGGTGTTCCCCTCGATGACGAATCTGTAAATCTCGAAAGTCTGTTCCTGCTCGGCGGAGGGCGCTTCAACGGCGGCCGGGGCGGCGCCCGTCTCCTCCCCGGCGGGGGGTGCGGCGACCTCCTCCGCGGCGAGCACCGGAGGGGCCAGGTACATGAGACCGAGAAAACATGCTGCGGCGCAACGAACGACATTTCTTCGGGTGGACGACATCAGAGGGACACCTTTCACACATCGGTCCGGACGGATAGTTCCGCGGAACGGGATCAATTGAGAATACCCTTCAGTTCTTCTTGCAGCTGCGCGGCGTCACGATATCCCTCGATCTTTTTCAGGACCTTGCCATCCGGACCGAGAAGCACCATCATCGGGAAGCTGTTCTGACCGAACATCTGCTTGTATTTCTGCTCCTTGTCCGAATTGAGCTTCATCCAGACAAACCTGTCGCGGAGCCTGCCGATACGCGGGTCCGGCAGGGTCTCGGAAAAAGTCTTCTTGCACCACTTGCACCAGTCGGCATAGAGGATCAGGAAGACCGGCTTGCCTTCCTTTTTCGCTTCGGCAAGCCCGGCGTCGTGGTTCTCGATCCAGGTGACCGGCGCCGTTTGCAGGGCGGACGCCTTGGTGAGGGACAGCGCCTCCAGGCCGAGCATAAGGGTCTTCCCCGCCAGGGGATGGTTGTAATCCACGGTAAACCGCTCGCCGTCGGAGGCGGTGATCACCCCCTGCCCCCCTTCGTTCGTGAAGGGCGCCCCCACCCTCGGGGCGAGCTTCAGGGTTATGGCGTCGGGCCCGACCGACACCGTCACCGTGCCGAAGGGCTCTTCGAAGCGCTCGCCGTCCCTGGCTGAAATCCTCAAGGCAACGTCTTTTTCACCGACGGTCTCCACCCGCGCCGTCATGTAGGGGAAGAGCGGCACCTCCTTCCCCGCCGTCGGGAACCCGCCGAAGCGTTTGACGTATTCCTCCGCCGGCAGCGTGATTCTGACGGGGGTTTCGCTCGTCACCGGATAGGTAGCCGTTTTCGCGGGGTCGCGGGGACCGAACCCCTTCTCCGGCGGGAGGGCGACCTCCTTCTTCTCCCCGACCGTCATGCCGATGACTGCCTCTCCCAGCCCGGGGAAAACTTCCTCCCTGCCCGCCATCAGCTCCCGGGGAGCCGGCGGCGCGAAGCCGGAGACGGGAGTTCCGTCGGCATCTTTCACGGTAAAGCGGACCGTCACCAGGTCCCCTTTCGCCACCTGGCCGGAAAGCTTGACCGGATCTGCGGAGCTTTTTCCGCTCCCGCCCCCCTCCGCCACGGGAGTCTCGAAATGCGCTTTCACCGCTTCGTGGCCCGACGAGGGGGCCGCCGCGCCCTTTTCAGCTGCTGGCGGTGGCGCCGGAGTCACTGAATCTACCGTCACTGCGCAGGTCAACGGTTCTCCGCCGAATACGTCGCCATAATCGACATGGACGGTTTCCGACGTGACCTTCACGATCCTCCCCGTCAGCAAGCCGTTCCGGACCAGTCTCCCCTCTTCGGCGTCGATGCGCAGGACAAAGTCGTCGCCGGCGTCCGTAACGGCCCCGGAGCCGTAAAATTTCGACACCACCCCCCCGGGGGCGACCGTGTATGTGACGTCCACCTCGTTATCCTTTATGGCGGTGACGACCCCCTTGAACGCCGGCTCGCGGAAAGAGGTGCACGCGTCGCCGACCGCCGGGTCCCGGCCGGTCGTCTGTTTATACACATCCAGGGGGATTCGACCCGTTTTGGCGTAATGCAATGTCCTGTTGTACTTCACGATCCCCTCTCCCGGCTTCCTGTCGGGCAGGCGCGATGCGTGCAGCACCACGTTCCGGGTCTCCCCCGTTTTCATGGCAAGGACAGCAGGGCGAAGCTGCTGGAGGACATCCTCCTCCATCGGCCGTATCCTGGAGGTGAGTGGGTCCGGTGTCCCCGCATCGATGACGACCGGGTCGTTCGAGTCGCGTGGGACAAACAGGGGCGAAAGGAGCTCTCCGGACCTTTTTCCCGCATCGGCACTCGTGCTGACCGCGATATCGCCGTTCGGCAGGCGACAGGTAAACTTGACGCCGACACTGTCCCCCGGATTGACGACCTTAACCGGCTCCACGGCGGCGCAGCCTGCGAGCGCCACCATGGCCAACGCAACGACTGCACCTTTCCTTACATGCGCTCCCGCAAGAACTCCCATTGTATGTATGCTCCCTTCGTTGTTAGCTTCATCCGCCCCGGCACGGGAGAAAGACCGCTCCCGCCCACCCTTCCGACAGAGGAGGCATACTAACCCACAATTGTTACAGCTTCACTACGGTTCTATGAAAGTTAAATGGCGGGAAATGGCTCTGATACGGCGGGTGTTGGGGCTGGAGAAGAGAGATTGACGTGGAAGGTCATGAGGTCATCCTCATCCATAAGTAGAAATGTGTGCTGAAACTTTTCTTCATCAAACTTTCAGGTGATTGTCGCGAAGATGTAATGTGCGTCTGTTACGCTTCGTGCGTCGTAGCCACAAGGCTCCCTCCCGCCGAAAAAGCACGTACGACGGCCGGTGAAAACAGAGGGATCGGGCGAAGATTTTTTTCATCAAATTTTCAGTTGATCGTCGTGAAGATGTAACAAACATCGTTTATGCTTGCGCCGTCTCCAGGGTACCGGAATATTTTCATTTACGAGTCATGCCCCATGAACGAGCCCAAACTGCTCAAAATGAAACCGAAGATGGACAAGCTCGATCAGCTGACCGAAACACTCTGCCAGTTGATCGAGAATAAGTTCACCGGCCACCTGAAGATCAACTTCAGCCAGGGCGGGATCGGCCGGGTGGAGAAGTTCGAAGAAATAATGAAAGGCTAGCAGCTGGCAGCTGGCCGACACAGGGTCCCATGCTGACCTGAGCTCCGCTCAGGCCCCAGATAGCCCGATTCAGAGCATGCCGCCATGCCGGGGGATTTTTCCCCCAGGCAGGGGTGCGGTTGCTGGTGGATCGGGCTTTTCTGTTTTCAGCACCAGGGGAGCGCAATACCTTGCCTAATCCGGATCTGAACAGATCAAATCATATCGATTCCGAAAGGAGGCCGTACCGCAGCATACAATTGAATAGCAGTTCACGCAGCAGATAACATCCAAGGAAGGCCGCCAGCCTTCAGCAGTCCGCCGGATGAAGCCGCACCCAACGGGAGGCCCGGCTATCCGGCACAGACGCA
>DATJLB010000244.1:0-5919 GCA_035490915.1 Geobacteraceae bacterium | reverse complement strand
GAGCGGTTGAACCGTTTTGTCGGCAACCTGCTCGACATGACCCGGCTGGAGGCGGGGGCGATCAAGCCGAAGGAAGAGCTTTCCGACGTCCAGGACCTGGCGGGGTGCGCCCTGGCCGCCATCGAGCAGCGCCTCGGGCGGCGCAGGATAGAGCTCACGATCCCCGGCGGCCTTCCCCTCGTCCGGATGGACTTGGCGCTCATGACCCAGGTGCTGGTGAACCTCCTGGATAATGCCTTGAAATATTCGCCACCGGAGAGTAGCATTACGCTGTCCGCCCGTGTTGACGGCGCCGTCCTGGTCATGGAGGTCGCCGACCGGGGCCCCGGCGTCCCCGAGGCCGACCTGCACAGGGTCTTCGACAAGTTCTACCGGGTGCCGGTGCCGGAAGGGGCGGGGGGGACCGGACTCGGCCTTGCCATCTGCAAGGGGATCGTCGAGGCGCACGGCGGAAAGATCCGGGCCGAAAACCGCGCCGGCGGGGGCTTAAGGGTGATCGTGACGCTGCCGGTGAAATAGGCCCCCTCTCCCTAGCCCTCTCCCACAAGGGGAGAGGGGATTTCAAGCCCCCCCTCCCTTCGATGGGAGGGGTTGGGGGAGGGTGCAAACCGTGATTTTTACTATCTGATCCGTGTCCAATTATTGTTCGGAGTAACAGTTTATGCCGACCGAGAAACCGAGCGCCAACCTGCCGCGCATCCTGGTTGTGGACGACGAGCCGGCGATCCAGCGCTTCCTGCGCACCGCCCTCGATACCGGGGAGTTTTCCCTCCACCAGGCGGAGAGCGGTCATGCGGCCCTCGCCGCGGCGGTGGCGGTGAAGCCGGACGTGATCCTGCTCGATCTCGGGCTCCCGGACCTGGACGGGGTGGAGGTGATCAGGCGGGTGCGCGAATGGTCGCAGGTGCCGATCATCGTCCTCTCCGTGCGGGAGCGGGAGGACGACAAGGTGCAGGCCCTGGACGCCGGTGCGGATGATTACCTCACGAAGCCGTTCGGGGTGGCGGAGCTCGTGGCGCGGATCAGGGTCGTGCTCCGCCGTTCCCTGCAGCAGGCACCGGAGCCGGTCTACCGGATCGACGAGCTGGAGGTGGACCTGGCGCGCCGCCGCGTCACGGTGGCGGGGGGAGATGTGCAGCTGACCCCCACCGAGTACGACCTGCTCCGCCTCCTGGTGACCCATGCCGGGAAGGTGCTGACCCACAGCCAGATCCTCAAACAGATCTGGGGAATCGCCTACCTGGAGCAGCCCCACGTGCTCCGGGTGAACATCAGCAATCTGCGCCACAAGATCGAAAAGGACCCGTCCCGTCCCCGTTATGTCCTGACCGAGCCGGGGGTCGGTTACCGGCTGAAGGCAGGTTGCTGATGCCAGAGGAGACACCGCAGTCATGCTTGACAGGCTGAAGCGGCACATCATCCCGCTTCTGGCGCTCCTGGCGGCGACCTTTGCGGTGTACTGGCAGACCCTCGGTCACGAATTCCTCCTCACCTGGGACGACCAGAAGTACGTGACCGACAACGTAGCGGTGCGGGGTTTTACCTGGGCGCACCTGAAGACGGCCTTCACCGCATTCTACGTCGGAAACTACGCGCCGCTCCAGATCGTTTCCTACATGGCGGACTACACCCTCTGGGGGTTGCGACCGTCCGGCTTCATCCTCACCAACATCGTCCTCCACGCCCTGAACGGACTTCTCTACTACCTCCTCGTGCTCCGGCTCGGCGGACGCCGCATCTGGGCGTTTTTCGCCTCGTTCATCTTCCTCCTCCATCCGGTCCAGGTCGAATCGGTGGCCTGGATCTCCCAGCGGAAGAACCTGCTCGCCCTGCTCTTCTTCCTGATCTCCTTCCTCCTCTACACGGCATACCGGCAAGCGGGGACGGGGGAAGTTACCACGAGCAACTCACAACTCGAAACTCAAAACCCGAAACTTCTTTATGTCGGGTCGATAGCCGCGTTTCTCTGCGCCCTCCTGGCGAAATCGGCCGCAGTGGTCCTGCCGCCGCTTCTGCTCCTCTACGACCACTGTTTTGTGCCGAAGGAGCGAAGACGAAGGTGGCTGGCCGACAAGACCCCGTACGTTCTGGCGGCGGGGGGGGTGGCCGTTCTCGCCTGGATAAGCCAGCAGGAGGAACTCGGCGGCGGGCGGCGGGGGTACCACGGCGGCGGGCCGTTCGGCACCTTCTGCACCATGCTCCCGGTGTTCGTTCGCTACCTCGGGATGCTTGCCTGGCCGACGAACCTGAGCGCCATCTACACGCCGCCGGTGAAGAGCGGGGCTGACGGCGGGGTCGCGCTCGCCGCACTCCTGCTCGCCCTGGCGGCTGCGGGGCTTTTCCTTCTCTACCGGCGGCGGAGGGACCTCTTCTTCTGGGGCGCCGCTTTCTGGGTGGGGCTCGCGCCGGTAGCGCAGATCGTCCCGCTGGTCACCCTGATGAACGACCGCTACCTCTATTTCCCGATGCTGGGCGGGGCGGCCCTCGTTGCCGGAGGAGGGATGGCTGCGGTGGAGCGGGTCGCCGTTCCGTACCGGCGGTGGCTTGGGGGGGCGCTCTCCCTCGTGCTCCTCGTCCTGCCGCTCCTGTCGTTCCAGCGCTCCAGGATCTGGCACGATTCCCTCACCCTGTGGAGCGACACCGTGGCGAAGGCGCCGACCAGCCCGCTCACCAATTTTTCCCTCGCCTCCACCCATCAGATGAACGGCCGGCCGGACGACGCCATTCCCTATTACCGGCGGGCGCTGGAGCTCGACCCCGCTGACCGCGACACCCTGATCAACCTGAGTAACCTCTATCTGGACAAGGGGGAGCCCGACGCGGCGCTTCCCTATATCCGACGGCTGGTCGAGGACCACCCGAATTTTACCGGCGGCTTCCTGGCCCGTGCCCACTACTGTTTCCTGACCGGCAATCTGCCGGGAGCGGAGGCGGACTGTCTCCGGGCCGTGCAGCTGGAGCCCGGCAACGGTCTTGCGCTCCGTTACCTCGGGGTCACCTACCGGCTGGAGGGGAAAATCGGGCCGGCGAGGGAGGCGGTGCTCCGGGCGCTGGCGGCGGGGGGGGAGTCGCCGGAGCTCCGCTTCGAACTGGCCCGCCTGGACGCGGCTGCCGGCGACAACGGCGCGGCTCTCGCTCATCTGGAAAGCGCGTTCAGGCTCGGGTTCCGGGACCGTCGTACCCTCGACGCGTGCCGGGAGCTCGACCTGGTGCGCGGGACGCCGGAATGCCGGCGGCTCCTGGAAACGTACCTGCAGCAGTGACGACGAAAAAGGCCTGCGCGTGCAGGCCTTCTGTCATGCAGTTCGTATGACGTACCGTATCAGTGCCCTCCGGAAATCCGGACCGGGTCGCAGACACTGGCGGGGTCGTGCGCCTTCATGCCACACCGCCCGCAGGAGACGGTGGCGTTTTTGGACAGGGAACGCACCTCGGAGCTGTCCTCCACGTTGCAGATCTTGTCGCCTCTCATGGCCAAACCCTCCTTCCTGGTACATCTTTCACCTTTTGACCCCATGATACCCCAACTGGTGATGAATTTCAATTTCATAATTGCCCTGGCAGCCAGGGGTCGCAGGATCGCCTCTTGATAAAATCTTGATGCGTTCTCCGGCCATTTTGATCCTGCCTTTATGCCGATCCAACTATACTCAGCCAACAGATGGCAATGATCAGCCGCCGGCTCACGGCGGTTTTCTTGTTAAGAAACTGTTACGGAGGCATCATGGCACCAGGCAGCGCGAATGTCGGCACCAAATCCTTGGGGCAGAAGGTCCGGCACGCCGTCTTCGGCGCGCCCAAGCACCTGCAGGACAGGCACCTCTTCCACACGATGTCGCTCATCCCGATCCTCGCCTGGGTCGGGCTCGGCGCGGACGGCCTCTCATCCTCGGCCTACGGTCCGGAGGAGGCGTTCAAGGCGCTCGGCTCCCATACCTACCTGGCGGTGTTCCTGGGGCTGACAACGGCCGTTACCGTCTTCATCATCTCCTACGCGTATTCGCGCATCATCGAGCATTTTCCCCACGGCGGCGGCGGGTATATCGTTGCCACGCACATGCTCGGGGAAAAAGCGGGGGTCGTTTCCGGGAGCGCGCTCCTGGTGGACTACGTTCTCACGATTACCGTCTCCATCGCCTCGTGCGTCGATGCCGTCTTTAGTTACCTGCCGCTTCCGTACCACTATCTGAAGGTTCCTTTTGCCTGCGTCCTCACCTTTGTCCTCATCATCCTCAACATCAGAGGGGTGAAGGAATCGATATCGGTCCTGGCGCCAATCTTCGCGACCTTTGTTGTGACCCATATCGTCATGCTGATCTACGGTGTCGGTACCCATGTCGACCGTTTCACCCCCCTTGCCGGTGACATCCATGCAGGTCTGCACCACGACCTTTCAAGCATCGGCTTTTTCGGCATCATGATGCTCTTTCTTCGCGCATACTCCCTTGGCGGCGGGACGTACACCGGGATCGAGGCGGTCTCCAACGGGCTGCAGATCATGCGGGAGCCCCGGGTGCAAACCGGCAAGCGCACCATGATCTACATGGCCACCTCGCTCGCCTTCACGGCGGGGGTGCTCTTCCTCTGCTACGCCCTCATCGGCATCCGTCCGGTGGAGGGCAAGACCCTCAATGCGGTCCTGGCCGACGGTCTCTTCGGTGCCTGGCCGATGGGTAAACTCGTGGCCTTCGTTACCATATTCTCGGAGGGAGCGCTCCTCCTGGTTGCGGCCCAGACCGGTTTCGTGGACGGTCCGCGGGTCATGGCCAATATGGCGATCGATTCCTGGTTCCCGCACCGCTTCGCCGCCCTCTCGGAGCGGCTCACCATGCGTAACGGCGTGGTGTTGATGGGGATCGCCTCAATACTTCTCCTGCTCTACACGAAGGGGTCGGTCGATGCCCTCATCGTCATGTACTCCATCAACGTCTTTGTCACCTTCTCCCTTTCCCAGCTCGGGATGTCCCGGTTCTTCATCCAGCGGCGGAAGGAGGACCCGCAGTGGCTGCGCCACCTCTCGGTCCATCTGGTGGGACTCGCCCTCTGCGTCACCATCCTGGTCATCACAACCTTCGAAAAGTTCACCGAGGGGGGGTGGATGACGCTCCTCATCACCGCGGTGGTGATCGGCCTCTGCTATGTCATAAAGGGGCACTACGTGAAGGTGCGCAAGGGGATCGCCCAGCTGGACGACACGCTCCTCGACTTCCCCACTGCGGGGGAGCCCAATACCGCTCCCGTCGACCGGAACGCGCCGACCGCCGTCCAGCTCGTCTCGGGGTACAGCGGCTTCGGGGTCCACACCCTCCTCTCCATCCTCACCACCTTTCCGAATACGTACAAGAACGTGATCTTCGTCTCGGTGGCGGTGATCGACTCCGGGTCGTTCAAGGGGGCGGAAGAGATGGCGGCGCTGGAGAAGTCGGCGAAGGAGTCGCTGGAGAAGTACGTCGACCTCGCCCGCCGGCTCGGCGTTGCCGCCGACTACCGGATGGCGGTCGGGACCGACGTCGTGGAGAACGCCACGGAACTCTGCCACCAGATCGGCGAGGTCTACCCCAGGGCGACGGTCTTCACCGGCCAGCTCACCTTCCGGCTGGAGAAGTTCTACCACAAGATGCTCCACAACGAGACCGCCTTCGCCATCCAGCGGCGCCTCCAGTGGAGCGGGGTCACCAGCGTCATCCTGCCGATCCGGGTGAGGGTGTGAGAGGTTTGAGAGAGAAAATTCGGTAGGTTGAATGCAAGAAAGGCCGTCCTGCTGGGACGGCCTTTCTTGTGCGACGGGTGCCGCCAGTCCTGCCTGGCGGCATAATTTCACGTTCCGGCTCTATGCCTACCGGGAGACGATGACGAAGTCGTCCCGCCGGTTCCTGGCCCAGGCCGCCTCGTCATGACCCGGGACGGCCGGCTTCTCCT
>DATJLB010000243.1:0-5575 GCA_035490915.1 Geobacteraceae bacterium | reverse complement strand
CTCACCAGCACATCCTTGATGGCCATCATCACGATCCCCGAATCGTCCACATCGGGGTACCAGTCGTTCTGGAATTCGAAGGCCCATCCCCCCGGCTGCAGCTCGGGAGACTTGATCTTCCAGTCTCCCGGCTTGCGCACCTCCCGGTCGAGCAGCCACTGGGCCGACTTGGTAAGGGCGGGGTGGTCGGTGGGAAGGCCCGAGTCGACCAGCGCCTTGAGCCCTAACGCCGTATCCCAGATCGGCGAAACGCACGACTGGAGCACGAGGCTGTCATCGTCCTCGATGCAGAAGTTGGCGAGCGCTTCGAGACCTTTCTGCACCGCCGGATGGTCGTTGGCGTACCCGAGGCAGTGGAGCGCCAGGACCGAGTTGAGCATGGCGGGCTGAATCCCCCCCCAGTCGCCGGACGGCTCCTGATGGTCGATGACCCACTTCTCCGCCAGCGCCATCGCCCTTTTCTTGTAGGGGCGGATGGGATTCTTCTCGTAGATCTTGAGGAGATGGTCGACACCGATAAAGATGTTTTTCCAGGTGAGTATCCCGTGCTCCTTGGTGAAGGTGTAGTCTATCGGCCGCGGGGGACGGACGTACAGCTCCTGGACCCTGGCCCAGGGGGGGAGCTTTCTGACCGGGCGCTGGGCCATGACGATGGAGAGAGGGATGATGGTCGCCCGTGACCAACTGGAGAGCTCGTACATGTTGAAATAGGCCCAGTTGGGGAGGAGCATCAGCTCGATCGGCATGGATGGGACCCCGAACCAGGCGAACTCACCGAACAGGGCGAGGAAGGTCTTGGTAAAAACCCGACACTTGATAATCCCCCCCCGTTTCAGGATAAAGGCGCGGGCCTTCACCATTGCCGGGTGATCGGCCGGGTAGCCGGCCAGCTTTAAGGCAAAATAGGCCTCAACCGTCGTGGACAGATCGCCGGGGCCGCCGAAATAGATGGTCCAGAACCCCTCCTTGGTCTGCTTCGAGAGGAGATAGTTGGCCATTTTCCGTTCACGTTCCTTGTTCACTATCCCCATGAAGTGGAAAAGCATGATGTATTCGGCGATAATGGTGACGTTGGATTCCAACTCCGCCCACCAGTATCCCTCGGGAAGCTGCTCGCGCAGGAAGAAGTCGCGACTCTTCTCGATGGCGATGTCAAGGACGTTTTTGAGCTCCCCTTCCTTTCTTTTCAGAATGGAGGAGGGGAGGTGATGTATTTTGGCAATTGGTTTCGCGGCGGATGCTTCGTCTTTGTCAGCGGAAATACCGTTGAAAGATGTGAGCGCATGGGAAATGGGATGCTTGCATGGCTTCATTGCCGTGTGCTCTCCTTCCGGAAACTCCTCCCACATGGTGGTACGGGAAAAGGAGTCGCTTAATGAAATAAATAATCGGTCACTCATACCATATTTTTCCGAAAAGGTATACCCATTTTCGTGTCAGGTGACCGTCAAAACCGCGCAGATGCAGTCAGGTCGGGACTGCCAGCCCGCATGGTTGATTTCCCCCGTGGCCTATGCTAGTTTTCATTGTTTACCCTAACCGGGGCAGGTGACCAATTCCCCGTGAATGCCGAAAAGCACAGCACGTTCCATGAGAGGTCCCATGAACGAAGAAAGCACCAGTTACCGCGGGATATTCGGTCTTATTGCCAGACGGCCCCGACTGATCATCACTGCAGCCCTTGTACTGTCCGTCGTGTCGGCGGGCTATACCTGGAAAAGGATGGAGTTCCTGACCGGGCGCGACCAGTTGATGCCGGCCAACACCTCCTTCAACCGCGACTACCAGGCCTACCGGGCCGAGTTCGGTGACCAGGAGGAGATCGCCGTCGTCATCGAAAGCAGCGACAGCTCCCTGGCAGGGCGCTTTGGCGAACGCCTGGCAACCCGGCTCACCGCTGACCGCCAACACTTCCGCGACGTCTTTTTCCCGTTCGGCCTCCCATTTTTCCAGAAAAACGGCCTCCTGCTCATGCCGCGGGAGGATCTGGCCGCATTTACCGCCAACCTCGCCAAGGCGGCACCGACATTGAAGGCACTGGCGGCGGCCCCGTCGGTGCAAACCCTGTTCACAAGCCTCACGACCGGGATGGAGAGCTATCTCGCAAACCCTGGTGCGCCGGGAAATGCGCAGCGGCTCGATTCCCTCGTCTTCATGTTCGGAGCGCTCGGCGACGGCATCACGGCTTTCTCCCACGGGGGGGGTGCAGGGTTGTCCCTCGAATCGGTCATGTTCCGCCGCTCCGACGGGACCGTCTCGTCCTTTGCCGCGGCCGGCCGCCAGCAGGTGCTGACGGTCCTGCCGGTAAAGGACGAGACGAGCTTCAAGCAAGCCGCCGCCTCCATTGACGCCCTGCACCGCCACATCGCCCAGCTGAAGAAGCTCCCCGAGTTTGCCGGGATTACCGTCGGCATCACCGGCACCCCGGTCCTGGAGCACGAGGAGATGACGACGAGCGAACGGGACATCATGCTCGCAACCGCCATCACCGTCGTCCTTACGGTCTGCCTTCTGCTGTTCGCCTTCCGCGGAGTCCTCAATACGGTCGCCGCCATGGTCGCCCTCCTGGTGGCCATCTCGCTCTCCTTCGGCTTTGCCACCCTGGCAGTGGGACACCTGAACATTCTTTCCTCGGTTTTTGCAGTGATGCTGATCGGGATCGGCATCGAATACAGCATCCAGGTGGTGCTCCGTTACCAGGAAGAGCTGGCGCGCGGCAGGGAAAAACTGGACGCCCTCCGCCTCTCCCTGGCTCGCAACGGCTGGGCGATCACCATGGCCGCCGCCACCGTGGCCGCCGCCTTCGTTACCTTTGCCTTCACCGACTTCAAGGGGATCGCCGAGCTCGGAGTCATCGCCGCCGGGGGAATCGTCATCTGCGTGCTGGTCACCTTCACCGTCCTCCCTGCGCTCCTGGTTCTCCTGCCAGGCCCTCCCCCCAGACCAGGGGCCACTCCTGCAACGGACCCGGGCTGGCAGCGCCTTCTGTTCGGCCACCCCCGCACCATCCTGGCAGTAACGTTCCTCGCCGCCCTCGCCTGCCTCTACCCCCTCAGCAGGAGCGAATTCGACTACAACCTGATGAACCTCCAGGCCAAGGGGCTCGAATCGGTGGCCTACGCGTACAAGCTGATGAGGAGCAAGGAAAATGCCGGCTACTTCGCCGTGGCCACCGCCGGAAGCGAAGCGGAGGCGCGTGCCAAGGTGCAGGCGCTGGAGAAGCTCCCCACCGTAGACCACGTGGTCTGGGCCGGCTCCTTCGTCCCCGACGACCAGGCCGAAAAACTCCGCCTCCTGACACGCGCGCGCGCGGAGCTCGCCGGCATCCGTCCGACCCCCTACGAGGAGGACCTGCGCCTGATGGAGCTGCCGACTGTGTTCGAAAATTTCCGAAACGGTGTGGAACGGCTGAAGGTTAGCCTGGAGAAAGACGGAAATCCGGAAGCCAAGCCGGTCGGCGCCTTCCTCGCGACCCTCGACAGGTTTTTCGCTACCCTGGACAAAGAAAAGGACAGGAATGCGGTCGGGATGCTCAAGGACTTCCAGGGGGGGATGTTTGCCGAACTGCCGGCCCGCATCGGCATGCTGCGCGCAAGCCTCGACGCATCCCCCGTGAGCGCGGCCGACGTGCCGAAGGAAATGATGGGGCGCTTCATCGGCAAAACCGGCAAATACCTCCTCCAGGTGGCTCCCAAGGAGGAGATCTTTGCCCGGGCGCCGCTCAAGCAGTTCCTCGACGACGTCCGCTCGGTCGACCCCGCCGCGACGGGCGAGCCGGTTATGGTCTACGAATCGATGACCGTGCTGCGCGACTCCTACAGAAACGCCTTCGGGTTCGCCCTTGCCGCCGTAGCCGGGATCCTGCTGCTCACCTTCAGGAGCTTCCGTTACGCCCTGATCGGCCTGGTGCCGCTGGTCGCGGGGATTCTCTTCATGGTGGCGGGGATGCGCCTGTTCGGCATCAGCTTCAACTCCGCCAACATCATCGTCCTTCCGCTGGTCCTCGGGATTGCCGTCGACTCCGGGATCTACCTGATCAACCGCTACCGCCGCGAGGACGAAACCCCACGGCAGGTGGTCCTTTCCAGCACGGGTGTCGGGGTTTTTCTCAACACCCTCACCATCATGGCCAGTTTCGGAGCTCTGATGGTGGCCCGCCATCAGGGAGTGTTCAGCATCGGGACGGTGATGTGCCTCGGGATGCTGGCATGCCAGATCGCTTTCATCGTCGTGCTGCCGGCAGTTCTCACATTGTGGGGAAAAAAGTGAGGAGTGAAAATCTGCGCGGGGCGGTGACGCTCGCCCACTTCTTCCTCCGGGAGCGGGTCCGCCCGGGAGACCGGGTGGTGGACGCCACCTGCGGCGGCGGCCGTGACACCCTGCTGCTCGCCAGTCTGGTCGGGGCGACGGGCCGGGTCTGGGCCTTCGACCTCCAGGCGACGGCGATCTCCGCGACCCGCGAGCTTCTCGCCCCGGAGGGGCTGCTCCCCCGGGTGGACCTGGTCCAGTCAGGGCACGAGCGTCTCGGGGAGCTTGTCCATGAGCCGCTCCGGGCTGCAGTCTTCAACCTCGGCTACCTCCCCGGGGGGGACAAAGGGGTCGTTACCGAGGCGGAGAACACCCTGGTGGCGCTCAACCATGCCGCCGGGCTCCTCCTTCCCGGCGGTATCATCACCGTCTGCATCTACACCGGTCACCCCGGCGGCACGGAAGAGGCGGAAGCGGTGGAGCGGTGGGGGGGCGAACTCCCTCCCGAACGCTTCAACGTCTGGCGAAGCCGGCAGCTGAACCGGCCGGAGACCGCTCCCTACCTGGTGCTTATCGAGAAAAGCTTCAGCTAATCTTTGCTGTACCGGGTCATTGGAAACCCCTCCCCAAGCCACATTACGGGTGCCACCAAACCCCCGACCAGTGCAGCTTTGCGGGAGATCGCGATTTGCAAATTTCCGACGATTGCGCTATTTTATAATCAAAGGAAGGTGAGAAAAGGTTAAATGCCTTCGCTCCCACGATTAAGTGAGCAAAAAAAAGCTTAATTAATCGCGAGTAGAATCTGTTGCAGAAATACTACACCAGATTCACCGAAGACATCTTCTAAAATGTAAACAAAAGGAGATGAAAAAAGGGAAGGGTCAGCGTTAAAAGCGCTGGCTTTTTTTTGTCTCCACACGTTACTCTGGGGGGGACGTGTTCTTTCTTCTTTCCATTCTCTGGAGCCGGGCCTTGCCGGAATTGAGGGGGGTAGAGGGTTGCGTAGCTGGTTGAGCGGCGTGTTCGACCGCCGGGGAGGGTTGAGGTCCTTCCCCAGGCTGCGGCCGGTTGTTCTGTTGCGGGGTCCCGCTGTCACCCTTTTGTTCCGTGCCGTAGGTTCGGACCTTTACCTTATCCCGAAAGCGGGCAGGCACTTCATAGATGCTGTTCGTATAGTGAGCAGTCCCCCGAGGGTCGGTCCACATGTAGATCTCGGCCGAGAAGGAGGTTGCCACGAAAACCACCAGCAGGAAAACATATTTCACAGGTACCTCACGATTGACTTTACCTTACGGGGGAGAACGGACGCCGTGCAATGAAGAGA
>DATJLB010000242.1:0-17184 GCA_035490915.1 Geobacteraceae bacterium | reverse complement strand
GGCCGAACTGGTAGTGGCTGTCCACCATGGCGTCCATCAGGCGGCTCCGCCACCGGCGGAACCGCTCCGGCACGGGTTTCCCGGACAATGCGGCAAGGGTTGCCATGAGAAGGTCGCATTCCGCGATCCCGGTGAGCGAG
The DNA here is from genome assembly GCA_035490915.1 of Geobacteraceae bacterium. Taxonomy (GTDB): domain Bacteria; phylum Desulfobacterota; class Desulfuromonadia; order Geobacterales; family Geobacteraceae; genus JAMPXD01. Next base: position 17,044 of record DATJLB010000242.1, on the reverse strand, counting down.
GTGAACCCGTAGACAGGGATACCGAACCGCTCCGTGAGAACCCGTGCCGTCCCGGCAAGGGAATCACCGACGTAGATGGTCGCGGCGCTTCGCCCCGCTTCCCTGATCCGCGCCACCGGCACCCCGCCGACCGAAAGGGCCGAGACCGTCTCGTCGATGTGGCCGTCCAGGGCGCAGGAGATGTCCGGTACCACCACCGGATCGAGCCCGAACGCCTCGCAGGTTTCATTCAGCTCCTCCACCTCCGCCGGGGTGAGCTGGCTGCCGGGGATCAGGTTGACCCGGTTCGGAATCGTTTCCCCCCCCTCCGGGAGGGTGGCGAGGATCGCCTCCACCGCCGCCGCGTACCCTTCCTGCAGGGAGCCGCAGTAGTCGGGGGTAGAGGCCCAGACGACCGGCACCCCGTCATGTTCCGGGTGCTCCTGGCGGAACTGCACGATGGCGCTCCGGACGTCGTCCCCCATCGTCTCGGTAAGCCCCGAGGTCATCACGCCGACCACCTCGGGACGGAACTTCTCGATCACCCGCGTGATCCCTTTCTTCAGGTTCTCCCAGCCGCCGAAGATGGCGGTGTCCTCGCTCATGCTGGTGGAGTTGAGAGCGATCGACTCCTTGAAGTGGCGCGAGAGCTGGAGCCGGATGAAGGTGGAGCACCCCTGGGCGCCGTGGAGGAGCCCGAGTATCCGGTCGATCCCGAGGTAGGCGAGGGTCGCACCGAGCGCCGGAGAGTTCTTCTGCGGGTTGACCGTGGCGTGCTTGGTCGGCACCTTGACCCGCGACGACTGCATCTCCTCGCCCAAATAGCTCTCTGCGTGCCCCGCGGCCCGCGCCACGTCCGCCGCGGCCTCGTCGGAGCTTTTCTCCCAGGGCGCCTTGCCGTTGAGGAGGGGCCAGATCGGGTTGTTCACCGTGAGGTCGAGCTGTCTTGCGAACGTCACCATCCCCTCGTACCCCGCATAAGGATGGGAACGGCCGTGATTGATGTCGAGGAACGGCGTCCTGGTCTTGAGCGCCAGGAACTTGGTCTTGCCGCCGGCGACGATCAGGTCGGGGAGCTTCTCGTACATCACCGAGAGGAGCCCGGCGGTGGAGGTGTCGTCGATGATCCGCGCGTCCTTGTGCATCAGCGCCTTCATCCGGTAGAAATCCTCCAGGGTTGAGTTCTGCGTCCCGGCGGCGAGGATCTCGACCCCGAGCTCGGCCAGGGCATTCACCATCGACCAGGTCTTCACCCCACCGGTGAAGAGGACCGCCCGCTTCCCGGCAAGCCTTTCCCGGTAAGGGGCGAGCCGCGCCCGGCACGTCGCCTCCTCTTCCTCGATCAGCCGCTCCACCCGGTCCTGCATGATCCGCTTTTCCAGCCCCCCCGTGATGTCGTCCAGCTCGCGGGCGATGTCCCTGAGCGCCTTCGCAGTGTCGGTCATCCCGTAGAACGACTCCTCCAGGTAGGGCATGCCGTAGGTCTTCTGCATCTTCTTGGCGAGGTTGGTGAGCGACTTCGAGCAGATGATGATGTTCAGCTTCGCCCGGTGGGCATAGCGGAGTTCCTCGAATTTTGCATCGCCGGAAAAGCAGGAGAGGACCTGGATCCCGAGCCGGTCGAAGAGCGGCAGCATCCCCCAGAGGTCACCGGCGATGTTGTACTCGCCGATCAGGTTGATCGGGTACTCCCCGAGCACCGGCGGCTCGGCGGTGCCGATCACGTGCTTGAACAGCACCTCCCCCGCCAGCCGGTTGCCGATGTTCTTGTCGCCGATGAAACCAGGGGTGTTCACCGGGATCACCGGGAGTCTCAACGGCGGCTTTTTGCCCATGCCGGCGTTGGCTTCGTCGGAAGCTCCTCGACGTACTTCCGTGTACGCCTGCGTCGCTTCCTCCTCGCCGCCTTGGCTTGGACAAAAATCCTTGTTGAGGGCATCTTGCGCCGCCTTGCAGACCGCCTCGATGTCGTCGCCGGTCATGGCGGTGACGCAGGTGGCATAGACGAAGATCGCCCGCGCTTCGGGGTACCGCTCGGCCAGTTCCCGGATCGCCTTGTACAGCTTCTTCTCCCCGCCGAAGATGACGTCGTTCTGCAGCATCTCGGTTGTGAAGCCGCGCCGGTAGAGCTGGGAGCCGCTGGAGCGGGCGCCCCGGTTGTCCCAGGAATTTCCGGCACAGGCGATCGGGCCGTGCACCAGGTGGATCACGTCGGTGATCGGCATCAGCACCACCCGTGCCCCGTCGTAGGCGCAGGAGCGCTCGGTCCCCTCCCCCGGTTCCGACTTCTTGCAGAACTTCGGAGCACCCTTGTCGTGGGTTTCACATTCGGTTGGGTCGTACCAGTCGGGCCTTGCCATGATTCACCTCAAAACGACACAAGGCGCCCCATTCACATGAATGGTGGGCGCCTTTGCCGTTGTTACACTTGAGAGAAAAACTTAGTATTAACCTCTGAGCACGGGCCGTGCCAAAATGGACGTGGCGCTTCTATCATACCTATTTCATTGGCTTTATCCGAAAAAGAGGATTTGAGGGGCGACGGCCATGCCTATTTATTAAGCAGGACCGTGCCTCCGAGTATCATTTCCCGCCCTTGCCTCACCCGAAATTTTTGCTACACTTCAGCTTGCATATCAATCACCTTGGAAAGGAAGAACCATGCGAACAATGATCATTGCCGTCCTCATCACCCTCCTCGCCGTGCCGGCCTTCGCCGCGGTCGAACTTAAAACCGAAGACCAGAAGACCTTCTACGCCCTGGGCCTTGCCCTGGCCCGCCAGCTTTCCGTCTTCAGCCTCGCCCCGGCGGAGCTGGAGCTCGTGAAACAGGGGTTCGCGGATGCCACAAGCGGCGCAAAACCGGCGGTGGACCTCGATGCCTACACCCCGAAAATCCAGGAAGTGGCACAGGCACGCTTCAAAGCCCAGGGAGAAAAGCTCGCCGCTTCGGGAAAGGATTTCCTCGACAAGGCGGCCAAGGAAAAAGGGGCGGTGAAGACCAACTCCGGCCTGGTATACCTGCCGCTCAAGGAGGGGACCGGTGCGATCCCGACTGAGACCGACAAGGTCAGAGTGAACTACCGCGGCAGCTTCACCGACGGCAAGGAATTCGACAGCTCGTACAAACGCGGCCAGCCGGTCGAATTCCCCCTGAACGGTGTCATCAAGTGCTGGACCGAAGGGTTGCAGAAAATGAAGGTCGGCGGCAAGGCCAGGCTGGTCTGCCCGTCCGATATCGCTTACGGGGAGAAGGGAGCCGGCGGCATCATCCCCCCCAACGCCACACTGGTGTTCGAAGTTGAGCTGCTGGATGTGATGAAGTAGCCATGGACGGGAAACGCACCGCGGGTGGGCTGCTCCGTGCCGCCATGGAGGAGGAGAAGCCGCTTCAGGTGGTGGGGGCCATCAATGCCTACGCGGCGATGATGGCCGAACGGACCGGATTCCGCGCCCTGTACCTGTCGGGGGCGGGAGTGGCCAACGCCTCGTTCGGCCTCCCCGACCTCGGGATGACCACCCTCGCCGACGTGGCCGAAGAGGTGCGGCGGATCACCGCCGTTACCTCTCTGCCGCTGCTGGTCGACGTGGACACCGGCTGGGGACATGCATTCATGATCGGCCGCACCATCCGGGAGATGATCAGGGCCGGCGCCGCAGGCGTACACATCGAGGACCAGGTGGCCGCCAAGCGCTGCGGGCACCGCCCCGGGAAGGCGCTGGTCAGCACGGACGAGATGACGGCCCGGATCAGGGCTGCGGTGGATGCCAGGACCGATCCCGCGTTCGTGATCATGGCCCGAACCGACGCCGTGGCGGTGGAAGGACTAGACGCCGCCATCGAGCGCGCCCGCCACTACCGGGAAGCGGGTGCGGACATGCTCTTCCCTGAGGCGCTTGCCGACCTCACCCACTACCGGCGGTTTGCCGGCGAAACGAGGTTGCCGATCCTCGCCAACATGACCGAGTTCGGCGTCACCCCCCTGTTCGACCGCGCGGAACTGGCCGCGGCCGGCGTGAGCCTCGTCCTCTACCCCCTCTCGGCATTCCGCGCCATGTCTGCCGCGGCGCTGCGGGTCTACCGGACAATTCGGGAGGAAGGGAGCCAACGCGACGTCGTCTCCATCATGCAGAGCCGGGACGAACTCTATGATTTCCTCGGCTACCGCGACTTCGAACGGAAGCTGGATGAGCTGATCGGCACGGAGGAAGAGCCATGAACAAGAGCTACAGCCCAGGACTGGAAGGTGTGGTCGCGGGGGAGACGGCGATCAGCACGGTGGGAAAGAAAGGGAAGGGGCTCACCTACCGCGGCTATTCCATCAACGATCTGGCGGCCCAGGCCACTTTCGAGGAGGTGGCACACCTCTTGATCCACGGCAGGCTTCCCGCCCGGGAGGATCTCCTGCTCTTCAGCAACAGGCTCATGGCGCTACGCGACCTGCCGGCGGGGCTGAAGGCGGTCCTCGAACAGCTGCCGGGATCGGCCCATCCGATGGACGTGCTCCGGACCGGCTGCTCCGCTCTCGGCGCCATCGAACCGGAAGGGGCGGGAGCCGACCAGTACCGGACGGCGGAGCGGCTCCTCGCGTCCTTCCCCTCCATGCTTCTCTACTGGTACCACTACGCACGCGACGGCCGCCGGATCACTACCGATTCCGGCGAGGAAAGCCTCGCCGGCCACTTCCTGGCACTGCTCCACGGGAAAGCGCCGGAGGAGTTGCACCGCCGTGCCGTGGACGCATCTCTCATCCTCTACGCCGAGCACGAGTTCAACGCCTCCACCTTTTCCGCCCGGGTCACCGCCTCCACTCTCTCCGACTTCCACTCGGCCGTCACCTCCGCGATCGGCACCCTGCGGGGGCCGCTCCACGGCGGTGCTAACGAGGAGGCTATGCGGCTGATCAGCAGCTTTGCCTCGCCGGACGAGGCGGAACGGGAGCTTCTGGCGATGCTGGCGCGCAAGGAAAAGATCATGGGGTTTGGCCATCGGGTCTACAAGAAAATGGACCCCCGTTCCCCCATCATCCAGAAATGGTCGCTCAGGCTCTCCGAGGCGGCCGGTGCCATGCAGCTCTATGAGGTATCCGAACGGATCGAGAAGGTTATGCAGCGCGAGAAGGGACTCTTTCCCAACCTCGATTTCTACAGCGCCTCCGCCTACCACCTCTGCGGCATCCCGACTACCATGTTCACCCCCGTGTTCGTCTGTGCCCGGATCGCCGGCTGGTCCGCCCACATCATCGAGCAGCGCGCGGCGAACCGGCTATTCCGGCCGATCGCCGACTACACCGGACCGGAGCCGCGGGATTATGTGCCGGTCGGGGAGCGGGGGTAGACCTTTTTTTACGCAAACCTCACCACCAAGACACCAAGGCACCAAGAGAACATTTGAATCACCCCAAGAGTTTTGACTTTCTTGGTACCTTGGTGGTAAATAGCTTGCGGGTTAATTCACGATAGCGGAGTAAAACCGTGTCCACCCAGGCCGACCTGAACATCCGCCCCGCCCCAGACCGGGAGATGACGGTGATTGCCGACTACCTGGTCGACTACGAGATCACGAGCGCAGAGGCATACGACACCGCCCGCTACAGCCTTATGGACAGCATGGGGTGTGCCATGCTGGCGCTCCGGTTCCCGGAATGCGCCCGCCTTCTCGGTCCGATCGTCCCCGGCACCGTGGTGCCGTCGGGAGCGAGGGTCCCCGGCACCCGCTTCGAGCTCGATCCGGTCACGGCGGCGTTCGACATCGGTCTCCTCATCCGCTGGCTCGACTTCAACGACACCTGGCTCGCCGCCGAATGGGGGCACCCGTCCGACAACCTGGGGGGGATCCTGGCGACGGCCGATTTCGTCTCCCGAAGGAAGCGGGGCGAGGGAAAAGCCCCTTTGGTCATGCGGGACGTGCTGACTGCGATGATCAAGGCTCACGAGATCCAGGGAGTGATGGCGCTGGAAAACAGCTTCAACCGGGTCGGGCTCGATCACGTACTGCTCGTCAAGCTCGCCACTGCCGCGGTGACGACCCTCCTCCTCGGCGGAGACAGGGACGCCATCGTCGCCGCTATCTCCCAGGTCTGGGTGGATGGGCAGGCGCTGCGCACCTACCGGCATGCCCCCAACACGGGGAGCCGCAAATCGTGGGCCGCCGGCGACGCCACCAGCCGCGGGGTGCGGCTGGCGCTCCTCACCCTGGCGGGAGAGGCCGGCTACCCGAGCGCCCTCTCGGCCAAAACCTGGGGGTTCTACGACGCCTCCTTCCGGGGGGAACGGTTCTGCCTCCAGCGCCCGTACGATTCGTACGTGATGGAGAACGTCCTGTTCAAGATCGCCTTTCCCGCCGAATTCCACGCCCAGACCGCGGTGGAGTGCGCCCTTGCACTGCACGGCCAGGTAAAGGGCCGGCTCGACGAGATCGACCGGATAGTCATCGCCACCCAGGAATCGGCCGTCCGGATCATCAGCAAGAGCGGCCCTCTCTACAACCCGGCCGACCGCGACCACTGCCTCCAGTACATGGTGGCGATCGGCCTCATCTTCGGCGAACTGACCGCCGGCCACTATGCGGATGCCGTGGCCGTCGACCCGCGCATCGACCGACTGCGCGAGCGGATGGAGGTGGTGGAGGAGCCGCACTACAGCAGGGATTACCTTGATCCTGACAAGCGTTCCATCGCCAATGCCGTGCAGGTATTTTTCCGGAACGGCGACAGCACGGCGAGGGTGGAGGTGGAGTATCCCCTCGGCCACCGCAGGCGTCGTGACGAGGGGGTGCCGCTCCTCGTGAGGAAGTGTCGAGCAAACCTCGCCGAAAGCCTGGCGGCAGCAAAGGTGGAACGGATCATGGAGCTCTGCATCGACCTGGAGCGGCAGAAGGAAACACCGGTGGATGAGTTCATGGAGATGTTCGTCGTCTGACGCCGCTACACAAAGAGCGGCACCGGCACGCAGACGTCATCTTCCGAGTTCGCCTCTTCGCCGCATGTATGGCATGCAACATTCGGGGCGCTGGTCTGCTTCTTGATGATAGACGTCATGCCCTTGATGCGCAGGACGCATAAATGGCGCTGATGCTTCTCCTGGCACGTGCATATCGTAACTTCTCCCATGGGACTTCCCCCGTTGAGACTTCGATTCGCCGCCTTCGGGTCCAGGGTTAAGGGTTTCATTTCAGTATACTACCTTTTTGCCTGACGGCTCGCGTTTGACTCTGGAAAAAGTGTCTGCATAATATAAAGTGTAAACCTCTGGCCACCCGATGCGTTTCATAAAGTGTCAACGACAGTCTCCGGCCGGGAAAGCTCCACGTAAAAGTCTGAACGGTACCGCTCCCGAGAAAGGAGGGAACTATGAAAGGATTACCCATGAGAGACACCGCAGCGCTGTGTGTCGGCATCCTGATGCTGGTTTTGCCGGCGGTCGCCACCCCACAGACAGCGCCACCGGCGCCCCCCCGGACGGAAACGACCAATCAGGCCCCACCGGTAGCGCCGGTTCTGGTCCGCGAAGGGGACTTTGCGGTCAAACTGCAAGTCGCGCTGGGGCTCGGCACGTCCGAGGACGAGGTCGAAGCCGAAAACAGGCTCGGAGAGGCCGGCGTCACGCCACGAAACGGCTGGATAGCCGATTACCCGGTCACTCCCGACATCGTCGGCGAACTGCGCACGTCGGTCAGTGCTGCCGCCGATGCCGGCAAGATAAAACTCGGCAAGGAAGACGCCCTGAAGAGGCTGGATGACGTTTCCGCCGGGCTGCAGATAGCGGTCCAGCCCCACTCGGGCGCCAAATCGTACGAAACCTCTCCCGAAATGGCGGAACAGTATCCCAACCCGGCGGCGATCAACAACTACTACACCGAGCAGGGGCCGCCCGTGGTGACCTACTATGCCCCCCCTCCCGACTTCTACTACCTGTATGCCTGGGTCCCCTATCCATTCTGGTGGTGGGGGTTCTGGTTCCCCGGATTCTTCGTGCTCCACGATTTCCACCGCCCCATCTTCATACACAACCGCTGGTGCTTTGTCTCGAACCATTTCAATGACGTGAGAGCGAACAGGGTTTTCCGGGTTGACCCGGTGGCAAGATTCAGCGGCCGGACGTTTGCCGGCATCGGGGTGACGAACAGGAAGGGGTTTATCCAGACTGGAGTGCCGAGGAGCGAACAAAGGATCTTCAACGGGCCCCGGACCCTCGGCGGGCCGGGCGGCAGGACAATAACCCCCCCTTCCACTCGCGGGGGAAGCTCATTCGTTCCCCCTTCACGGGGAGGGAGGCCTTACAGCGCGCCTCCACGCGGTATGAGGCCCTCTGCACCCCCTGCCGGCAGCAGGTCTGCCCCCGGGGGGAGATCACACACAGGGGGGAGCATGGGCGGTCCCCCTGCCGGGGGCGGAGGAGGGGTACGGGGGAGATAGTCGCGGCCTAGTGTCCGGTCACCAGCGCCTCCCACCACGCCGCCACCACAATAGCGGCGCTTAAGAGCGCCAGCAGGAGATTGAGGCGTCGTCCGGGTCGGCCGTACCTCGCCAGCAGCTTTTCCGCAATGAGGCCCAGACCGATACCGAAGAGAAATCCGAAGAGATGCGCCCCCAGGTCGGTGTTTTTCCCTTCCGTGCCGAGGAGGGAAAGAAGCGCAAGGGAGGCTGAGACAGGGAGGGTCCAGCGTCTTTGCCGGTTGCGCCGGTGACGGGCAAGGCCGAGCGCCGCGAGGAGCCCGACGGCGCCGAACACGACGGTGGAAGCACCGATCGAGGTATGCTCCGGAGGTTGCAGCCAGGCATTGGCCAGGTTGCCGAGAATGCCGGACCCGATGAGCAGGGTCCATGACAACCCCGAACCGACCTCGCGGCAGAGCAAGATGATGAAAACCCCGCCGATCGCCAGGTTACTGAACAGGTGCAACCCGTCCAGATGAAGGGTGAGCGCGGTGACCAGCCGCCACCACTCACCCCCCATGATCTTTCCGGCTTCGGCGCTGCCGATGGCGAGCCAGTCGGGGGAAGGCTCGCCAAAGATGGAGGTATCGAGCCGGGTGATGTTGTGGAACGTGGCGAGAATGACGAGAACCGACAGGTTGGCCAGGGTATTCTCTATCAGAGGGCGCGCAGGCGGTTCAGGCGGCGGCCAGTCCCGGTTCTCCTCCTCGTAAAGGTGCAGCTCCTCCCGTGCCGCTGCAACGTGCTCTGCAGGGACAAGGAGAAGCCATCCGGCAGCAACGCGCTCGATGCAGCACGGGATAGAGCGGGCCTCCAGAACCAGGGCCCAGATGCGCGCCTGCTCCGCGGTAACAGGATTGCCCACCACCCCCGGCTCCGGGATATCCACAAGCCACTCCCTCTCCCCTGACCAATGCTGTCCTTCTGACGGTGCCATATCTCTACTATAATCATTGCCGCGCACCTTTGCCAGGTAAGCGGCAATAAAATTTAAAAAAGGGACACCCCCGCATTGGGAGGTGTCCCTTTTTGTTTCACAACCACCTGCGAGCGAGATATTTTCGTCAGGTCGGCGTCGCCGAGAAGCGACCACGGAGGGGTAGCAGCGCTACCCCGTATACGGGAGCGCAGGAGGCGGCGGCGAGATGGCGGAAAGAGCTCGCTCGCATTACCGCATCATCTCGAAGTGGCGGTCATCGCACGTCTCATCCACAATCTCGATGAACTTGTTGCAGATCTCCGTCACCATGTTGATCACCCCCTGGTAGCCGATGATCGGGTAGCGGTGCCTGTTGACCCGGTCGAAGACCGGGAAGCCGAAGCGGAAGAGCGGGATGTTGGCATCTCTCGCTGCGAACTTGCCGTGGGTATCGCCGATGATGGCGTCCACGGGGTCGGTCATGAGGAGGCTGCGCATGTGCCAGAGGTCTTTCCCCATGTAGATCTTCCCCTGCTTGCCGTACATGGATGCGTCGAGGAGCGCCTGGATCTCCTTCTCCACCTTCTTGCTCCCCTTGCTGCAGAGGATGTGGCAGGGGACGGCCCCCATCTCCAGGAGGAACGAGACGTAGCCGATCAGCTGGTCGGGGTCGCCGTAGAGGGCGAACTTCTTCCCATGGATGTACTGGTGGGCGTCGGTCATGGCGTCCACGGCCCGGCCACGGTCGGCCTTCAGGGACTCCGGCACCGGCTTGCCGGTGAGCTCGGCGATCTTCATCAGGAACGCGTCGGTCTTGGCGACACCGAGCGGCATCGGAAGCGCCGCATGCTTGCCGCTGTAGTTCTCCTTCACCCACGCATAGGTCTTGGTGGCCGAGAACGGCCCGAGGTTGATGGTCGCCTTGCCGTTGATGGAGTCGGCCGCGTCGTCAAGCTTGGTGCCGCCGGGATAGATCCGGTAGGTGCCGTCGAGCGGCGAGTCGAACACGTCGGAGATGTCCCCGAGGATCGTGTACGGGACGCCGAAGGCCTCGAAGATCCGCTTGTACTCCCGGAAGTTGCCGGTGTTCGCGTCAAAGCCGGGGATCAGGTTGATCTTGCCGGTGCAGCGCCCCTCCACCTTCTTCCCCTCGGTGAGGGTCTGGAGGATGGACAGCAGCATGGCGTCGTAGCCGTGGACGTGGGAGCCGTTGAAGCTCGGGGTGTTGGCAAACGGCACCGGCATCTCCGGCGGGACGATCCCCTTGTTGCGGGCGTTCTTGATGAACGCGGTCAGGTCGTCGCCGATGATCTCCGGCATGCAGGAGGTGAAGACGGCGATCATCTTCGGCTTGTACAGGGCGATGGCGTTCTCCAGCCCCTCGTGCAGGTTGTTCTGGCCGCCGAACACGGCACCGTCCTCGGTCATGGCGTCGGAGACAGCGGGCGCCGGCTCGCGGAAGTGGCGGTTGAGGGTGGAACGGTAGTAGGAGGCGCACCCCTGGGAGCCGTGGACGAAGGGGAGCGACCCCTCGAAGGCGTGGGCCACCAGCTCCGCCCCGAGCGGCTGGCAGGCGTGGGGCGGCGCAACCACCAGCGCCTCCCGCTTGAAGTTCAGTTCCTTGTACTCCTCGGTATTGATCCAGTTCGCGACCCGCTCCAACTCCTCGACGGGGGTCTCGGTCACCGGTTTGACTGCTAATCCAAGATTGTTGGCCATAACGTATCTCCTTTCGACCGGAACTCATCCGTACACGGTCGATGATAATTGCATTTACCTACCGGCGTCCGATTTTGCGGCCAGGTTGGCGGCGGGTGAGGATTCCGGCGGAGGCGTAGCGGCGCTACGCCGCACAACGAGAATCCGATAGCCGACGTCAAGATGGCGCAAAAGCGGGCGTCGTTAAAACGGTGACTTTACCAGATCCCAGGTTGGCGAATTGATCGCCATGTCGATATCCCTGGCAAAGATCGGAAACCCCTTGTACCCGTGGTACGGGCCGGAATAATCCCAGCTGTGCATCTGCCTGAACGGCACCCCCATCTTCTGGAACACGTACTTCTCCTTGATGCCGGAGGCGACGAGGTCGGGCTTCAGCACGTGGGCGAACTGCTCCATCTCGAACTCGGAGGCGTCGTCGTAGACCACCGTGGCGTCCGGCATCTCCGGGGCGGTCCGGTCGTAGTCGTCGGTGTGGGCGAACTCGTAGCCGCTGCCTACGCAGACCATGCCGAGGTCCTCGTAGGCGCCGATGGTGTGGCGGGGACGCAAGCCCCCGACATAGATCATCACCTTCCGCCCTTCCAGCCGGGGCTTGTACTCCTCGATAACCGCCTGCATCTGCGGGTCGTACGTGGCGATCACCGCCTCCACCTTCTCCTTGATGCTGTCGTCGAACAGCTCGGCGAGCCGGCGCAGAGACTCCTTGATCTTGGTGGGGCCGAAGAAGTTCAGCTCGATCCAGGGGATGCCGTACTTCTCCTCCATCACCTTGCACATGTAGTTCATGGAACGGTAACAGTGGATGACGTTCAGCCGCACCTGGTGGGTGGCGGCGATCTTCTCCATCTCGCCGTCGCCGGTCCAGACCGCCTTCACGTTGAGGCCGCACTCCTCAAGGAGCGGCTTGGTCGACCAGGCGTCGCCGCCGATGTTGTACTCGCCGATCAGGGCGATGTCGTACGGACCGATCGGCTCGGCAAACTCGCGGGTCTCGATGATGTAGTCACGGATGGTGTCGTTACTGATGTGGTGGCCGAGGGACTGGGAAACGCCGCGGAACCCCTCGCAGTTGCACGGGACGATCGGGATGTCCATCTCCTTGCTGGTCTGCTTGGCCACGGCGTTGATGTCGTCGCCGATCAAGCCCACCGGGCACTCGGAGAGGACCGAGATCCCCTTGGCGAGCGGGAAGAGGTCCTTCGCCTCCTTCAGGAGCACCTTCAGCTTCTTGTCGCCGCCGTAGACGATGTCCTTCTCCTGGAAGTCGGAGGTGAACTGCATGCCGAACTGGTCGACCCCGAGCTTCCCGGTCATGAGGTTGCGCCGGGTCCCCCAGGAGTACCAGCCGCAGCCGACGGGGCCGTGGGAGACGTGGACCATGTCGCGGATCGGCCCCCAGACCACCCCTTTGGCGCCCGCATAGGCGCAGCCGCGGGCGGACATGACGCCGGGGACGGTCTTCTTGTTGGATTTGACGCAGGCGCTGGCCACAGACTGGTCGTTGGGGGCCAGGTGCGGCGTCCGCTTCTTCTTACCCTTCTCGGGGTAGACTTCCAGGACCTTGTCGATCATCTCCTGGGTCGATTCTTTCGTTATTCCTTCTACTTTCCTTATGGCATTAGACATAAATTGCTCCTTTTATAAGCAATAGAACGCGGATGACGCAGATTGAGCGGATTTACGCGGATCGTCTACCGCCCTCAAGCATATCGGGTTTAGAACCAACTGGCGAACGATTTTGATGCCAGGTTGGTGTGGGGCAAGAGGCGCCGCGGAGGCGTAGCAGCGCTACGCCGCACAAGAGCGCCTCGCAGCCCCGCGCCAAGATGGCGCAAAAGCGTTCGCCTTCTATTTGGCGGCGGCCTCGGCTACCCCGACGATCGTCTCGTCATCCGCCTCCATGATCCCGAACTCCATGAGGAGGTCTTCCAGCTCCTCCATCTCCAGTGGAGTCGGCACCACCAGCATCTTGTTCTCGGAGATCTTCTTGGCCAGCGTGCGGTATTCCTCGGCCTGCTTGTGCTCGGGGGAATACTCGATGACTGTCATCCTGCGCAGTTCCGCCCTCTGTACCTGGTTATCCCGGGGAACGAAGTGGATCATCTGGGTCCCGAGACGCTTTGCAAGAGCCTCGATAAGTTCGTCTTCACGATCGGTGTTGCGGGAGTTGCAAATGAGACCACCGAGCCGTACCTTGCCAGAAGTGGCATACTTGAGGATGCCTTTTGCAATGTTGTTGGCCGCATACATGGCCATCATCTCGCCGGAACAGACGATGTAGATCTCTTCGGCCTTGTTCTCCCGGATCGGCATGGCGAAACCGCCACAGACAACGTCGCCAAGAACGTCGTAGAAGACGAAGTCGAGATCCGGCGTGTAGGCACCGTTTTCCTCCAGGAAGTTGATGGCGGTAATGACGCCGCGGCCGGCACAACCGACACCCGGCTCAGGACCGCCTGACTCGACGCACTTCACATCGCCGTAGCCCACTTTTAGCACGTTGTCCAGCTCCAAGTCCTCTACGGTGCCCAGTTCCCGCACCAGATCCATGACCGTGGACTGAGCCTTGGCATGGAGGATCAGACGGGTGGAATCCGCTTTCGGGTCGCAGCCGACAATCATCACCTTCTTGCCGATTGATGCCAGTCCCGCCACTGTATTCTGTGTTGTGGTCGATTTGCCGATGCCGCCCTTCCCATAAATCGCGATCTGTCTCATCTTCGTTCTCCTTTCGCGGCCACTCATCCGTGGACCGCAGGTGGAATGTGCGGGGCAAAAAAAAGGCGCCCCAGTGTTAATGGCGGGCGCCTTTGCCTAACGAATAATGGATTGAATACTACGGCGTATTCGGAGTGTAATCTTTTGTTTCTGATGTAGCATTGACCGTGCCAATACTGTTATTTGCTGTTTTTATTGACGTTCTTTGTTCACGGCGATCATCGGGTCGCATCTTTGGGCGACATTTGCCTGTTTTTTAATCAGGCCTCCATCAGGAGGATCGCCTCGGCGATCTGCCGCATCGATTTCCGCTTGTCCATGGCGAGCTTCTGCATCTTGCGAAACGCTTCCGGTTCGGAAAGTCCCTGGGTCCGCATCAGGACCCCTTTCGCCTTTTCGATCACCTTGCGACTCTCGATGGTCTCCTTCAGGTCCTCCACCTGCTCCTTGAGTTCCTCAATCTCGGAGGCATGGGCAAAGGCGAGCTCGATGGCGGGCCAGAGGTCCTGGTCGCGGAGCGGCTTGGTCAGGAAAGCAGCCACCCCGCTTTCACTCGCCTTCTTCACCGTCTCCGGGTCGTAATGGGCCGTCACGAGAATGATCGGTATCTTCAGCTTCTTCCGGATCTCACGGGAAGCCGTGATCCCGTCCATCTTCGGCATGGAAATGTCGAGGATGGCGATGTCGGGTAGCCGCTCCAAAACCAGTCTGGCTGCGGTTTCACCGTCTCCGCATTCCATTATTTCGTCAAACCCGAGATCCTTTAGCCTATTTTTTAGGCTGAGCCTGATGACCGGCTCGTCGTCGCAAATCAGTACAGTTCTCAATGGAATCACCACCTTAGGCTGGATTTTCTATGCAAAACGGTTATCCTGTAGTATATAAAAGCATAAAGCGTTCCAACGACACGACTGAGACCGGCCCGCCATGGTCCGGCAAACGTATCGAAACCCGCCGGCTCTGACCCCGCTTCTGTTCCCGGCCCCGTTTCATGCCCGTTCCTCTGGAGGAGATCGATGAAAAAAACGGCTGTCATCGCCGTCGCAGCCCTGGTCATCATCGCAGCTATCGTCGTGTATTATACCACCCACCGCCACGGCAGGGACAAAAACCTTGTCAAGGTTTCGGGAAACATCGAGGTAACATCCGTTGAGGTGAGCTTCAAGGTTGCCGGCAGGGTGCAGGAACGACTGGTCGACGAAGGGGAAACCGTGAAAGCCGGCCAGGTGGTGGCCCGACTCGACAGCACCGACCTCGCCCACGAGACGGCGATCCGCCGGGCGGACGTGGAAACGGCACGTGCTGCGCTCCGGGAACTGGAGGCGGGGTCACGCCCGGAGGAGATCGCCCAGGCAGAAGCGGCCCTGGCTGCTTCGGAAGCTGAGGCGATGCGCCTTTCGGACGATTTCCGGCGGCAGGAGGAACTTTTTCGCAGGGAGGTGGTCCCGAAGCAGAAATTCGACCAGGCAAAGGCCGCCCGGGACACATCGCAGGCCCAGGCGCGGCAGGCACGGGAGGCGCTCATCCTGGCTCGCAAGGGGCCGCGCCGCGAGAAGATCGACCAGGGTCGGGCACGCCTGCAGGAGGCCGCAGCGTCCCTGGCGCTCGCCTCCGAACGGCTCGGCTATGCCACCCTTACCGCCCCGGCCGCGGGGACGGTGATGTCCAAGAACATCGAGCCGGGCGAACAGGTGGCGATCGGCACGCCGGTCATCACCATCGGAGAACTGGAGAGCGTCTGGGTACGTGCCTACATCCCCGAGACCGACCTGGGAAGGGTGAAGCTCGGCCAGAAGGCGCGGGTCACCACCGACACCTGGCCCGGAAAGCGCTATGACGGTACCGTCACCTTCATCTCTTCCGAGGCGGAATTCACCCCGAAGAACGTCCAGACCCAGAAGGAGCGGGTGAAGCTCGTCTACCGGATAAAGATCACTGTCCCCAACCCGGACAGAGAGCTGAAGCCGGGCATGCCAGCGGACGCGGAAATAATCACGAACTAGACGCTGGGCTCTAGGCACTAGGATGAAAGGCCGGTTTCTCCTAGCGCCCCGTGCCCGGCGCCTTGATTTATGTATGGACGCCATCACAGCCGACAACCTGACCAAATCCTTTGGCCCCATCACGGCCGTGGACCGGCTCTCTCTCTCCGTCGCTTCAGGAGAGCTGTTCGGCCTGGTCGGCTCGGACGGGGCGGGGAAGACTACCACCATCCGGATGCTGACCGGCGTCATGGACCCTTCCGCCGGGGAGGCGTCGGTGCTCGGCCGCCACACGGTGCGGGAGAGCGAGGCGATCAAGGAGGAGATCGGCTACATGAGCCAGCGCTTCGGTCTCTACCCCGATCTTTCGGTGATGGAGAACATCGACTTCTACGCCGACATCTATGGCCTGGCAAAAAGGGAGCGTGCCGAGAAAATAGAGCGACTCCTCGCCTTCAGCGGCCTCACCCCCTTCAAAAAGCGTCTGGCGGGGAACCTCTCCGGCGGGATGAAGCAGAAGCTCGGCCTTGCCTGCGCCCTGGTCCACACCCCGAAGGTCCTCTTCCTGGACGAGCCTACCAACGGCGTCGATCCGGTCTCACGGCGCGACTTCTGGCGCATCCTCAACCAGCTCCTCAAGGAAGGGGTCACCATCTTCGTTGCCACCGCCTACCTGGACGAGGCGGACCGCTGCCACCGTGTCGGGCTCATCCACAAGGGACGGCTCCTCGCCTGCGACGCCCCGGACCGGCTGCGGGGACTGATGCGTGGGACCATCCTGGAACTCCGCACGGCCAATCCCCGCAAGACCGCCCGGTTGCTGCGGGACGCCATGCCCGGCGCCTCGGTGGGTCTGTTCGGCGACCGGGTACACCTGGTGACCGAGGAGCCGGACAGGGTAAAGGCGGTCGCGGAGGAAGTCCTGAAGAAGGAAGGGGTCGAGGTGCGCGGCATCCGCCAGGTGGAGCCGTCCCTGGAGGATGTCTTCGTGTCGGTGCTGGGGCGGGAAGAGAAATCAATGTGATACTGCGTTAAACCGTTGACGGTAGCCGCCACTGGGAGTATCATAATTCCATAATCCGGCAAGCCGGAATTTGGAAGGAGCGAAATATGGAAATGGTCAAATTAGGAAAAAAAGGACAGGTGTCGATCCCCAAGTCCGTTCTGAAGCGGGTTGGTATCACAGGCGAAGCCCCCCTGCTGGTGGAAACGACCGAGGATGGCGCCATAGTGTTACGTCAAGCGGCGGTTTATCCGATTGAGATTTACAGTGATGCACGGCTCAA
>DATJLB010000241.1:0-10105 GCA_035490915.1 Geobacteraceae bacterium | reverse complement strand
ATGGCCTTCAAGAAGGCGATGGAGCTCTGCAAGCCGGTGCTTCTGGAGCCGATCGTCACCATGAAGGTCACGGTGCCGGACGAGAATATGGGGGATGTGATCGGTGACCTGAACTCCCGGCGCGGCAAGGTTGTCGGGGTGGAACCGAAGGCGAATTCCCAGATCATCAGGGCGGTGGTGCCGATGTCGGAGGTGCTTGCCTATTCCAACGACCTGAAATCGATGACCAGTGACCGCGGCCTGTTTTCCATGGAGTTTTCACATTACGAGGAAGTGCCGAGCCATATGGCGCAGAAGGTCATCGCCGAGGCGGCCGCCGGGAAAAACGCCTGATATCTGGGCGAGATATGCATAGAGCCGCACTGCAATGCGTCTCTACCTGCTCCTGAATGTCATGCAAGATACTTGAAAGGGAGGGATTGGCACATGGCCGGACTTTTGTCCCCTGACACTGCAACAAGAAACCCCGTGCGCAACGAAAGGGGGAACACGACCCGTGTCCTCCTGCTGGTGCTTCTGCTCGTCGTTGCTGCGGGGGGCTACCTTTATTTTTTCACCGATCTGATCAGGCCGGTCAAGGAAGAGGCCAAACCGCCAGTTCAGACCGCGCAGGTCAAGAAGCCGATCCCTCCCCGTCCCGGTCAGCCCGGTTCTTCTGGAGAGGCACCTAAACCGACGGAAACGAAACCGTCCCCCAGTGCGCCTCCTGCGCCTGCAACTCCACAGGTCAAGCAAGAAGCCGAGCATAAGGGTGCACCGGCTACTCCCGTTCCTGCCAAGGAACCGGTAAAAGTTGCCAAGGCAGAGGCGCCTCAGAAACCGGCTGCTGAAGTCCCTCCACCTGCTCCGGCCAAACCCGCCGCCGCTCCGGCCAAACCCGCCGCCGCTCCGGCCAAACCTGCCGCCGCTCCGGCCAAACCTGCCGCCGCTCCGGCCAAACCTGCCGCCGCTCCGGCCAAACCCGCTGCGAAAGTGGCAAAAAAGGCGAAGAAGGGGAAAGAGGGTGCCTATGCCTTGCAGGTCGGCGATTTCGTCCCCGACACAACGTTTGCTGCGGTTCAGGCGAAGCTGAAAAAGAGCGGCATCGTTCCGGTCAGGGTCACCGCAGTCACCGCGCCCGAGACGATGAAGCGACTCGAGGTTGCGCTCTTCACCGATCAGAATGTGGCTGAAGCGGAACTCCAGAAGCTTATGACGATTTCCTCCGACTCCTTCCTGGTCGCGGACAACGGCACCTATTCCCTCTATGCCGGCTCGTATTTCGGCGAAGAGCGCCTCCGGTACATGCAGCGGCGGCTCAGTGCCAAGGGGATAAAGACGGTCGTCAGGAAGGTTCAGGTGCCGATCAAGGTGATGAGGGTGTCGGCGGGAAGCTACGCAAGCGCCGGCGAAGCACGGAGTGATGAAATGCTCCTGAAAAAGCTGGGACTGACTGCCAAAGTTATCAAGACGGGAAAAAATTAAGGGGTTGCCGTGGCGGAAAAAGTGACTCTCAAGATCTCTCCCGCTGCCGCTCTCTATGCCAGGAGTGATATCCCGAAACAGGATAAGCTGAAGGTGGCGCGGGGTGAGGTTCCTCTCTGTGCCAGCGACCTCGGAGCCCTGCTGGTTCTGCTCAGCTTTGATGCCGATCAGGAGGTGAAGGGGGCCGCGGCACATTCCCTGAGAGAGATGCCCCACGATCTGCTGCTGGCCATTGCCGCCTCCCCCGAGGCGCATCCGAAGGTCATCGACCTGCTGGCACGGCTTCATTTCGACAAAACCGACATAGCCGCGCAACTTCTCGTTCACCGCTCCGTCGAGGCCCGCACCGTAGAATTTCTGGCAGCGAAAGGGTTTGCCGTCCCGACCGGGGTCTCTTCCTCCTCCGTCCAGGAAACCTGCACCCCGGATTTGGTCGGAACTGCCCCCGAAGCCGATGAGACGGAAATCGATGAAGAAGGAGAGGAGTACAAGTCAAAGTACAAGCTCTGCCAGGAGATGGGGGTAGCGGAGAAGATCAAGAGCGCCCTTTCCGGCGACAAGGAATGGCGGACGATCCTCATCAAGGACAGCAACAAGCTGGTGTCGGGTGCCGTGATAAAGAACCCCCGGATCACCGAGGCGGAAGTGCTCGCCATCGCCAAGTCCAAGATCCAGAACGACGAGATCCTGCGTGTAATCTGTCTGAACAGGGAATGGATCAAGAACTACCAGATCCGCAAGGCCTTGGTGGAAAACAGCAAGACGCCGCTTCCGAATGCGCTCCGTTTCATGTCGACGCTGGGCGAAAAAGACCTGACTGCCCTTGCCAAGAGCAAGAACGTCGGGACGGTGATTTCAACCCAGGCGCGCCGGTTTCTGCTGGCGAAGACAAAGCACTAAGGAGTAACCCATATGCCGCTGATAAACCACTCAAAGGGCGAGATTAACGCGAAGCTCGTCGTTGCCGGTCCGGCATCCTCCGGCAAGACGACCAATCTCCGGTACATATACAGCAAACTCAAGGAAGCGAGTCGCGGTACGTTCAAGACGATGAACCTCCAGGACGACCGGATGCTCTTTTTCGATTTCATCCCTTCCGGCCAAGGGAGTGTTCACGGCTACACGCTCCGTTTCCACGTCTACACCATGGGGGGAGATGTCACCCATCCCTCTTCCTGGAAAATGGTACTGAAGGGGGCTGATGGCCTGCTGTTCGTGGCCGATTCCGGTCCGGACAGGATGGCCGCCAACGTTGCGAGCCTCAAGAACGTCCAGGCCAGTCTTGCCGCTTACGGGAAAAGCATGAGCGACATACCGTGCGTCATTCAGTGCAACAAGCGGGATGTCCCGGAGGCGTCCGGCCTGGAAGAGATGGGGCTCCTCCTCAATGCGGGAGAGTGCCCGGTGGTGCCGGCTGTTGCCGGGAAGGGGGAAGGGGTCCTGGAGAGCCTCTTTGCGCTGGTGAAGATTGTGCTGAAAGGGTTCCGCGCCAGCGGCCTTGAGCTGAAGGGAGAGCCGGAACAGTTCCAGCGGATAACGGAGAGCCCTCTGCCGGAGCGGTCCGGGGCGCCGCCGAGCGAGACAGGTGCACCACCGGAGGCAGCGACCGTCCCGTCGGAACCACCTCCGTTCGCAGATGCGAGCGCGCCGGATTCCGGGGACGAGCTGGTGCTGGGCGTTGCCGGCGGGCCCGAGGTGCTCGATGGAGGCGAGGTAAGGCTCCCCATCTCCATCACCTGCGGCGGGAAAACGAGGCGGATGACGCTCACGGTTTCTTTGACGCCGGACAAGAATTAGTCTTCGAGAGGTTTATCCACCAGAAACGGCAGGAAGCAGGGTGTGGTGGGGCACGATGGGTTCTATTCTTGACCTGGAAACACTGACAAAACTGCTGCTCGCGTCGGTGCTTGGCGCGCTCATCGGACTCGAACGAGAGGTCCATGGCCGGCCGGCAGGCTTTCGGACGCACCTCCTGGTTTCCCTCGGGTCCTGTCTGTTCACGATCATCTCCATCGATTTTTACCGGATCTACGGCAATTTCAGCGGCACCATCCCGTACGGTGTTGATCCTGGCAGGATTGCCGCCCAGGTGGTCAGTGGGATAGGGTTCCTCGGCGCCGGGGCGATTATCAGGGAAAAGGCTTCAATCCGTGGTCTTACTACCGCCGCCTGTCTCTGGGTGGCGGCAGCCATCGGGCTCTCCTGCGGTGCCGGAAGATACGCACCTGCCATCGTGGTGACCATCTTTGCCTTTGTCAGTCTCCTCTTACTCAAGAGGGTGGAAAATAGGCTCCGGCGCGACACGTACATCGCCGTGGGGGTGTGGAGCGCCGATCTGGGAGGGCAGGCGGCGAGGATCGAGCACCTCATGGAGGCGTGCCAGGTCGATGTCCTGAACGCACTGATTGAAAGGGACCTGGTAAAGCGGAGCGTATATCTCGAATTCCAGGTGAGATACCGCTCCCGCACACTGGCCTGCGATCTGGTCGACCGTGTAGCTGCCATTGAGGGGGTAACGAAGGTTCGGATTGAGTGAGGTCGGGTCAGGTCACTTCATCGAGCTTCTGTCACTATATCCTTGTATACACAATGATTACATGGTAACATCCCCCCACTTTCCCATCTCTGAAGGAGGCCCGGATGCCGATAATTACCATATCGCGAGAAATGGGTACCGGCGCGTATCAGATTGCAAAGGACGTTGCGAAAAAATTGCGCTACACCCTTGTTGACGGGCCGAAGATAGCCGAACTGGCAAGCCAGTATGGCCTGACTCCCGAGGTGCTTGAGCGGGTTGACGAAAAACCCCCCTCCTATGTCACCGCCGAAGACCGGCTGCATGCCTCCTATCTGAACACCATCGAACTGATTCTCCTCGACTGCGTGAAGAAGGGGAACGTCATCATCTACGGCAGGGGGGGGCAGGACCTCCTCCCCTCTCTCCGCAACGTCCTCCGGGTCCGCTTCATCGCTCCCTTCGACGAGCGGGTGGAGAACTTTGCCGAGCGGGAGTGGATCGATCCCGATTTAGCCCGGGAGCTGATCCGCAAGAGTGATCACCAGCGGGGAGGGTTCATCCACTTTTATTTCAATCGGGACTGGAGCGATCCCTTTGGCTACGACCTCGTCTTCAATACCTCCCGGCTTTCCCGGAGCGCCATCGTCGACGCCATCGTGACCGCCGCCAAGGACCCGAAGCTGAAGCAGTCCGAGGCCGAGGCCGAGGATGTGCTGGAGAACATCATTCTCTGCAAGCGGGTTGAAACGGAGCTTCTCAAGTCGCCGGACATCCGGAACATGCACTTCAAGATCGAGGCGCAGGGGGGGGAAGTCGTCCTTTCCGGGCATGTCCACACGGACGAGGAACGCAAGGAGGCCATTGCGATGAGCCGCAAGGTCAAGGGGGTCCGGCGGGTGGAGGACAACCTGCAGGTGGTGGGTTACAAATCGTTCAAAGAATAAGCCGGTTCCAAGAGCACTGAGAAAAGGCCCCAAGGGGGCCTTTTTTTATGTCCTGGCAGTCGGTTCCCGGTCGGATCGCCGCCGTTTGAGGGCCTCCACCAGGCGATAGGCGACGGTAAGGCCGCCGCGGCCGCTCCCCATCTCGACGTCGTCCTCGAAGCCATGAAAATCGGAACCGCCGGTCATGACCAGCCCCAGTCGGACGGCCATGCTTTCCAGAAAGATCATGTCGTCGGCGTAGCACGTGTTGCTGTAGACCTCCAACCCGTCCAGCCCCATGGCGGCCAGCTCCGCGATCAGCCCCTTCAGCACCGCCCGGTTGTCGCTAATGGTCAGGGGATGGGCGAGCACGGAAACGCCCCGCAATCGCCTGATCTCCGCCAGTGCATCGGCCATGAGAAAGTAGCGCTTCGGCACATTGCACGGCACCAGATATTTTTCGAACCCCTCCTGCACGTCGCGGACGATCCCCCGTGCGACAAGCTCCTGCGCAATGTGGGGGCGGCCGAGCGCCCCTGCGGCACGTGCCGCCACCTCTGCGTAGGAAATCCCCTTGTTACCTTCCCTCGCGAGTTTCTCGTTGATCCTGTCGACGATCGCGCGTCCGCGCTCGTCGCGACGGGTGCGGAAGAGCGCGAGCTTCTCCGCGAAGGCCGCGTCCCGGTGATCGATGCAGTAGCCGAGGAGATGGATGTCGTGGAGCCCGCGAAATTCCACCGAAAGCTCGATGGCCGGGATCACCTCCACCTCGAGGCAGGCTCCTGCGGAGAGCGCTTCGTCGATTCCCGCCACGGTGTCATGGTCTGCAAGGGCGATGGCGAGAAGCCCCTTGCGCGCCGCCATCTCCACCAGTGCCGCCGGGGTAAGGACGCCGTCCGAATGGAGGGAGTGGATGTGCAGGTCCGCATAGCGTTCCATGAAGGTCCTTTCGTGTGCCGTTGCCGGCAGCCTATCCTGTCCATTATAGCCATTTCTCGACACTCTTCAAGCTACCACGAGTTTGCTGTTGCCTTACCGGAGCCCATTGGTTACTATGAGCTTGGGTGCGATCCGGCTTTTCGGCCGGCTTATCAATGGAAGTGCGGAAAAAGGGCGATTATGGCAAAACGAGAAGGGATAGCGCTTGCGGTTGCTGCACTCACAATTTACCTGCTGGGGGGAGTAGCCACGTTTGGTGGCCTCGCATTGGTCCTCTTCATGAACGGCCGCGACTTCATGGGATGGGGGGACGGCCGGAGCATCGGTTGGCTGTTTCTCTGTGTCGGGCTTTGTCTCTCCATTGCGGGGGTTCTCCTCATGAGGGTTTTCAGGAATCGGGGTATGACATGACGGACGCGCAGATCCACGAGGCGATGGCCCTCCTGCAGGAAGCGGTGCTCCAGTGGCAGACGCCGGCCGTGACCATTATTTCCCAACGGGAAGGAGACCCGTTCAAGGTGCTGATCTCCTGTATTCTGTCACTCCGTACCCAGGACAGGACGACTGCCGTCGCATCCGAGCGGCTGTTCGCCCTGGCCGGTACCCCGGCTGCGATGGCTGAACTTTCCGTCGAGACCGTGGCGCAGGCTATTTATCCGGTCGGCTTTTACCGCACCAAGGCGGTCCGGATCGGCGAGATATGCCGGACTCTCATCGAACGGTACAGGGGGAGCGTCCCGGACGAGATCGATGAGCTCCTGGCGCTTCCGGGGGTGGGTCGGAAGACCGCGAACCTGGTGGTCACCCTCGGCTTCGGCAAACCCGGGATCTGTGTCGACACCCATGTTCACAGGATCTGCAACCGCTGGGGCTACGTCCGGACGAGAACGCCGGAGCAGACTGAATTCGCCTTGCGAGCAAAGCTCCCGTCTGAGTACTGGCTGGTCGTCAACGACCTCCTGGTAACCTTCGGCCAGAACCAGTGCTTTCCCGTTTCACCCCGGTGTTCGACCTGCCCTCTCCGGCACCTCTGCGACCGGGTAGGCGTGGTGAAATCGAGGTGAGTGGCGTGTTGTGATCGGGGAATCGCGCTGCAGGCAGCACGTCTCACGATTTTTTTTGAATTATGGTATTGTCTCTTCACCCAAGAGGTTGTAATATTACAAACACTGTTATCGAAGCTTATTATGTATCGGGAGGCCTGACATGCTGAGAAATATCGGTTTTTTGGGATTGGGTACCGTTGGCAGGCATATGGCGGCAAACCTCATCAAGGGGAACTACAATCTAACCGTGTATGATTCCGACCCGAACGTCGTCGCCGAGCTTGTCAAGCTGGGGGCCGCGGGCGCGGCTACTCCCCGGGAGGCCGCCAAGGGTAAGGACGTCGTCATCCAGATACGACCCGAGAAGGAGAGGCTGCGCCCGGACATTTACGGCCCCGACGGCATCTTCGCCGGCATCGATCCCGGCACCATCCTCGTGGACATGGGGACCCACTCCCTGGAGAGCACTACCGAAATGGCCGATGAAGCGGCGAAGCGCCGGGTCATGTTTCTCGACGCCCCGGTCTGGGGGACCAAGGAGCATGCGGCGAACGGGCTGCTCACCATTCTCGCCGGGGGCGATCCCTCGCTGCTTGGCCGCTGCCGCGAGCTGTTCTCGTTTTTCGGCCTCAACGTGATCCATGTGGGGAACGTGGGCGATGCCACCAAGATGAAGTTCATCGTCAACCTGGTCCAGGGGGAGCTGATGGTGGCCCTCGCAGAATCTATAGTGCTCGGCGAGAAGCTCGGCTTCAACGCCGACAAGATTCTCGAGGTCCTCGACTCCGGCGGGGTCGCTTCGCCGCTCTTCCACTCCAAGGGACGTTCCATCGCCCGCGGCGACTTCTCCCGCAACCTTGCCCTCAAGTATGTCTCCGAGCAGCTCCAGCTGGTTATGGAGAAGGCGGCGATGATCAAAATCGATCTTCCCTCAGCTGAAACGGCTTGCAAGCTCTATGAGCTGGGGGTCAAGGACGGGCGCGGCGAAGAGGATTTTTCCGCAGTGGTCAAGGTGCTACGCAAGTAAGAGTCGAGTGAAAGCAGGTACTGAAAGGGCATCTCCTCCGGGGGATGCCTTTTTTTGTTGCCTGCACTTTTGGGTTGAAAACGGCGGACTGTTTATGTAGAATTCATCATATTTGACTAATTAAATATATAAAAGCCGTCATGGCCGATGTCGGTGGGTGTTTGTCATTTTTTCCAAGGTCTCTCTTTGGAAGTTGAGGAAACAAGAAGGTCCGGTTACTGGGTCGAAATTTTTTGTGGTTAGTATGCACGCAAGAGGAGGGGAACGTGGGGTGGAAAATGGGTCTGCTGTCGTTGGGAATGCTGGTCGTAGGGACGCTTCCCGCTGCCGGCGCGGAGGCTCCCTGTCTAAAGTACGAGCCGGCGGTCGTTGAGTTGAAGGGGGTTCTGAAACAGGTTGTCTTTCCAGGTCCGCCGCATTTCAAGAGTATTCAGAAGGGTGACACGCCTGAGACCTACTGGGTCCTCTCAATGGCGCAGAAGACGTGCGTGGAGGGCGATCCGGGAGATGAGCTGAATACCCAAACCGAGGACGACATCGGGTCATTTCAGCTGATCCTCGATAATTACGATCAGTATCGGAAGCTGGTAGGAAAGGGGATCATCGTCAAGGGGACGCTGCTCCATGCCTTCACGGGGCATCACCATACCCCTGTGCTTCTCAACGTTGATGCCATCAGGAAGGACCTCGCCGGAAAGGTCACCGCGAGAAGGGTTGTTCGAGCGCGTTGACAGCTCTGTACGTGAGATACGTGTCAATAGTAGACAATAAAGGCCCTGCCGTATCCGGCGGGGCCTTTTTCTTTTTTGCCGAGGGAAACGAGACTACCCGAGCTTTCTGCCACCGCACGCCTTCAGTCGACCATGGGCCTCCCAGAGGGCCCGCTCGGTGGTCTCCCAGTCGATGCACTTGTCGGTGATCGAGACCCCGTATTTCAGATGGGAGAGATCCTTGGGATCCTTGGGAAGAGGCTGATTGCCGGCGTTGAGGAAGCTCTCGATCATCACTCCGGAGATGGAGCGGTTGCCCGCGACGATCTGGTCGATCACGCTCTCAAGGACGAGCGGCTGTTTCTCATGGTTCTTTTCCGAGTTGCCGTGGCTGCAGTCGACCATGATGGTCGGCTGGAGGTTATTCTTCTCCAGCATCTCTTCTGTTTTCCTGATGTCCTCCGGGTGGTAGTTCGGCTTTTTCCCGCCGCGCAGGACAATGTGGACCTCCGGATTGCCGGTGGTCTGGATGATGGAGGTGAGCCCCTCGCGGTTGATGCCGAGGAAGGAGTGGGGGTGGAGGGCGGCGATCATGGCGTCGATGGCGATCTGGAGATTGCCGTCGGTACCGTTCTTGAAGCCGATCGGGAAGGAGAGGCCGCTCGCCAGTTCGCGGTGCGTCTGCGACTCCGTGGTGCGGGCACCGATCGCCCCCCAACAGAGCATATCCGCCAGGTATTCCGGGGTAATAGGGTCGAGCATCTCGGTTGCCACGGGGAGTTTCAGCTCGGTCATGGTGCAGAGGAGGCTGCGGGCGATCCCGAGCCCCTTGGAGATCAGGTGGCTCCCGTTCATACCGGGATCGTTGATCAGCCCCTTCCAGCCGACGGTGGTGCGTGGCTTCTCGAAGTAGACCCGCATGATCAGCAGAAGCTGGTCGGACACCTGCCGGGACAGTTTGGCAAGTCGTTCCGCATACTCGATGGCCGCCTTCGGGTCGTGGATGGAGCAGGGCCCCACCACCACCATAAGACGCGGGTCCTTTCCCTTGATGATGTTCTTGATCTGGTCGCGGTTGGCGGTGACGAAGGCGCTCCCCTCTTCGGAGACCGGGAAAACCTGGCGGAGGTCGGCCGGGGCGATAATCGGGGTGATGCTCCTGATCTTGAGGTTGCTCGTTTTGATCATTGTCGCTCAGTTCCCTCTGAATAGTAAATTTCACGGAAAACTGAGCTACTGTAGCCTGTTTGTCGTGTAAAATCAATCAGAAACAATAGCTTTCACCATGCTCTGTAAAAACGAAAGCCGTTTTGTGAGGAACGGCTTCATACCCACGGCTCAACCTGGTTTCGCAACTGCATCGGGAAGGTTGCCGTGACCCTGCGGTGTGTAATAATTAAAAGATATGTCTTCAGATTTTTAAGGCTAACGGATGATCGAGATCGACGGGAGCTTCGGGGAGGGGGGAGGGCAGATGC